>JAVHLZ010000003.1:124883-130278 GCA_031081675.1 Armatimonadota bacterium | reverse complement strand
CCCTGTGGACACGGGGATCGCGCGGGTACACAATGGAGTGCGGCGGTACTGCGGACGGGATTCCCCGGTGAGCCTGGACGTCTTCCATCCTCTGGTCGCGGCCTGGTTTCGGGAGCGCTTCGGCGACCCCACGCCGGCCCAGGCGCTGGGGTGGCCGCCCATCATCGCCGGACGGGACACGCTGATCGCCTCCCCGACCGGCTCCGGCAAGACCCTGGCGGCGTTCCTGTGGTCGCTGGACGGGCTGGTGCGGTCGGCGGCGTCGGGCGATCTGGCGGACGAGACGGCGGTCATTTACGTGTCGCCGCTGAAAGCCCTGGGCAACGATATCCAGAAGAACCTCCAGGAGCCGCTGGCGGAGATCCGGGCGCGCGCCGCGCTGGAGGGGACGCCGTTGCCCGAGATCCGGGTGATGGTCCGCACCGGGGACACGCCGGCGCGGGAGCGGGACCGGATGGCCCGCCGGCCGCCCCACATCCTCATCACCACGCCCGAATCGCTGTACATCCTGCTCACCGCCGCCCGCAGCCGTGCATTCTGCCGCACCGCCCGGGCCGTCATTGTGGACGAGATTCACGCCGTGGCCTCCGACCGCCGGGGCAGCCACCTGGCGCTGTCCCTGGAGCGGCTGGACCTGCTGGCCGGCCGGCGGCTGCAGCGCGTTGGTCTCAGCGCCACCGTGCGGCCGGTGGAGGAGGTGGCCGCCCTGCTGGTGGGGGCCGGGCGTCTGGGCCCGGACGGCCGGCCCGACTGCGGCGTCGTGGACATCGGCCACTACCGCCCCTGGGACCTGAGCGTTCACGTCCCCGACCGGCTGCTGGGGCCCGTGGCCACCCACGAGCTGTGGGAGGAGATCTGCGACCGCATCGCCGCCCTGGCGCGGGATCGCCGCACGACGTTGGTCTTCGTCCACACCCGGCGGCTGGCCGAGCGCGTGGCCCACCAGCTCACCCGGCGCCTGGGCGAGGGCCGCGTGGTCGCCCACCACGGCAGCCTCTCCCGTCACCTGCGCCTGGAGGCCGAGAGGAAGCTCCGGGCCGGCGAGGCGTCGGTGGTGGTGGCCACGGCGTCGCTGGAGCTGGGCATCGACATCGGCCACATCGACCTGGTCTGCCACGTGGGTGCGCCGCGGGCGCTGGGCACGCTGCTGCAGCGGGTGGGACGCTCCGGCCACGGGCGGGATGCCGTCTCCTGCGGCGTCCTGTTTCCTCTGACCCGGGACGAGCTGGTGCAGTGCGCGGCGGCCGTGCGCGCGGCGCGGGCCGGCCACCTGGACCGTGTACGCATTCCCTCCTGCCCGCTGGACGTGCTGGCCCAGCAGATCGTCGCCATCGCCGGCAGCCAGGAGATCGCCGAGGACGACCTGTGGGCGTTGGTGCGCCGGGCGTATCCCTATCGGGACCTGTCCCGGGAGCAGTTCGACCAGGTCATCCGGATGCTGGCGGAAGGCATCAGCAGCCGCCGGGGACGCGACGGGGCGTGGCTGCACCGGGACGGGGTGCGGGGCGTGCTGCGGGGCCGGCGGGGAGCGCGCCTGGCGGCCCTCACCTGCGGCGGCGCGATTCCCGACACCGCCGACTACGAGGTGGTGGAAGACCCCCAGGGCACAGTGGTGGGGCGGGTCAACGAGGACTTCGCCGTGGAGAGCCAGGCCGGGGACGTCTTCCTGCTCGGCAACAGCTCCTGGCGGATCCGCCGGGTGGAAGCGGGGCGGGTGAGGGTGGAAAGCGCCCAGGGCGCGCCGCCGTCGGTGCCGTTCTGGCTGGGCGAGGCGCCGGCCCGCACCGCCGAGCTGTCGGCGGCGGTGTCCGACCTGCGGCAGGAGGTGGCCGACCGCCTGGGCGACCCCGACGCCGCTGCGGACTGGCTGGTGGAGCAGGCCGGCGTGGATCGGGCCGGCGCCCGGCAGATCGTCTCCTACGTGGCGGAGACGGCGGCGGCCCTGGGCTGCGTGCCGACCACCCGACGGGTGGTGGCGGAGCGGTTCTTCGACGAGGCGGGCGGCATGCAGCTGGTCCTGCACGCGCCCTTCGGCGGCCGCATCACCCGCGCGTGGGGCCTCGCGCTGCGCAAGCGCTTCTGCCTGACGTTCGACTTCGAGCTGCAGGCCGCGGCCACCGACGACGGGATCGTCCTGTCCCTGGGCGAGCAGCACTCCTTCCCCCTGGAGGCGGTGTTCAGGTTTCTGCGTTCCTCCACGGCCCGCGACGACCTGGTCCAGGCGGTGCTCGGATCTCCGCTGTTCACCACCCGGTGGCGATGGACCGCGACGCGGGCCCTGGCGGTCCTCCGCTATGCCGGCGGCCGGCGCGTGCCCATGCCGTGGCAGCGCATGCGCGCCGAGGACCTGCTGGCCGCGGTCTTCCCCGACCAGGTGGCCTGCCAGGACAACCGCAGCGGGCCGGTGATCCCCCCGGACCACCCGCTGGTCTCTGACACCCTCCGGCAGTGCCTGCACGAAGCGCTGGACGTGGACGGGCTGCTGGAAGTCCTGCGCGGGATCGAGCGCGGGGAGATCGCCACCGTGGCGGTGGACGCGCCGGCGCCGTCGGCGATGGCGGCGGAGATCGTCCACGCCCAGCCGTATGCCTTCCTGGACGACGCCCCCCTGGAGGAGCGGCGGGCCCGCGCCGTGGCGCTGCGCCGGGTCGCCCCCGACCTGGCTGCCGAGACGGGAGCCCTGGATCCGGCCGCCGTGGAGGAGGTGGTGGCCGACGTCCAGCCTCCGGTGCGCGACCCCGACGAGCTGCACGACCTCCTGCTGTCGGTGGGCGTGGTGCCGCTGGAGGAGGCCGAGCGGTGGCGGGAGCACGCGGACGCGCTTCTCGCGGACGGCCGGGCGGCGGTGGCGGCGTGGCGGGATCCATCTGGCCGCGACCGGCGCGCCCTGGTGGCGGCGGAGCGGATCCCCCTGGTGCGGTCGGCCCTGGACGATGCGACCTTCTCTCCGGCCGTGGTGGCCCCGCTGCCCCGCTGGGGGGCGGCTGAACCGGACGCGGACGAGGCGGTCCGCCGCATCGTAGTGGGCTGGATGCAGATCGTCGGCCCGGTGTCTGCCGACGATCTGGCGGACCGGCTGGGGCTGGCGGTTCCGGCGGTGGAGCGGGCGCTGGCGGCGCTGGAAGGGATGGGCGTCGTCCTGCGCGGCCGGTTCACCCCCGCCGCCGGCGGGACGCAGTGGTGCGAGCGGCGCCTGCTGGCCCGCATCCACCGCCTGACCGTCGGCCGGCTGCGCCGGGAGATCGAGCCGGTGACGCCGGCGGACGTCCTGCGCTACCTGCTGCGGTGGCAGCACGTGCAGCCCGGTACGCGCCTGCACGGGCGGGACGGCGTCCTGGAGGTCATCGCGCAGTTGCAGGGCCTGGAGCTGCCGGCCCCGGCCTGGGAGCAGGCGGTACTTCCGACCCGGGTGCGCCTGTACGACCCCGCCGACCTCGACGCCCTGTGCCTGTCGGGCGTCGTCACCTGGGGTCGGCTGAGCGCGGCTCCTCCCGGCGAGGGCGGACGGAACGGCAGCCGTCCCTCGGGCACCACGCGCAGCTCGCCCCTGGCGTTCGTCCTGCGCGACGACCTGGCCTGGCTGCTGCCCGCCGACAGGGATCTGGAGGTTCTCCTGGGAGGCCTGCCGGCGGCCGCGGCGGAGGTGGCGCGGTTTCTGGCCGACCGCGGCGCGTCGTTCGTCTCGGACATCGCGCGGGGTGTGCGGCGGATGCCGTCAGAGGTGGAGGAGGCGCTGTGGGTCCTCGTCTCCCGCGGGGTCGTCAGCGGTGACGGGGTGGCAGGGCTGCGGCGCCTCCTGGCCGGCCGCCGCCGGACCCGGCGTCCCTCCCGGGTGGAGGGCGCCCACAGCCGCGCCGCGGCGTCCGGGCGCTGGGCCCTGTGGGTTCCTTCCGACGTCGGCCGTCCGCCGGACCGGGTGGAGCGGTTTGCCCGCCAGCTGCTGCGGCGGTATGGCGTGGTCTTCCGCGAGCTGCTGGCGCGGGAGACGGTGGCGCCCCCGTGGCGTGACCTGGCCGAGGTCTACCGGCGGTGGGAGGCCCGGGGCGAGATCCGGGGCGGGCGGTTCGTGGCGGGGACCGTGGGGGAGCAGTTCGCGCTGCCCGAGGCGGTCCAGATGCTGCGGGAGGTGCGCCGCGCGCCCGACCAGGAAGTGGTGGTGATCTCTGCCGCCGACCCGCTCAACCTGGTGGGGATCCTCCTGCCCGGGGAGCGGGTACCGCCGCAGGTGGGGCTGGCGGTGGCCTACCGCAACGGCGCGGTGGTGGGCGCGGGGCCTCAGGGGGCGCTGCTGCGGCAGCTGGGGGTGGGTGACCCGTCGAGGCGGTGAAGGAGGTCAGCGGCCCCACACGAGGGTGCAGGCGGCGTAGGTGAAGCCGCCGCCGAAGGCGGCCAGAACCAGGCGGCTGCCGTCGCGGATGCGGCCTGAGCGCACGGCCTCATCCAGGGCCAGCGGCACGCTGGCCGCCGACGTGTTGCCATACTCCTGGATGTTCACCACGAATTTCTCCATCGGCAGCCCCAGCTGGGCGGCCGTGGCCTCGATGATGCGCGCATTGGCCTGGTGGGGGACGATCAGGTCGACGTCCTGCAGCGTCCACCCGGCGCGGCGCACCGCCTCCTGCACCAGGGGCGGCACCGTCCGCACCGCCAGCCTGAAGACCGCCTGGCCATCCATGTAGGCGCGGTGCAGCCGGCGCTCGATCACCTCGGCGGTGACCGGCAGCCGTGACCCTCCCGCGGGCACCTTGAGGACCTCCCCGGCGGACCCGTCGGCGCCGAGGACGCCGCTGGAGATGCCGGCGCCGCTGCGCGACGGACCCAGGACGGCGGCGCCGGCGCCGTCCCCGATCAGGACGCAGGTCCGCCGGTCCTCCCAGTCGATCAGGCGGCTGAGAGTTTCCGCCCCCACCACCAGCGCGTGCCGCACCAGTCCGGCCTGGATGAGCTGGCTCGCGGAGATGAGCCCGTAGACGAAACTGCTGCAGGCGGCCAGCAGGTCGAACGCTCCGGCCCGCCGCGCCCCCAGGCGGTCCTGGAGCAGGCAGGCGGCGGCGGGGACCAGCATGTCGGGCGTGGCCGTGCCAACCAGAATGAGGTCCAGTTCTTCCGCGGGAACTCCCGCGGCCTCCAGGGCGGAGCGGGCGGCGGGCAGGGCGAGGTCGGACGTGGCCTGGTCGGGGTCGGCGATGTGGCGGCGGCGGATGCCGGTGCGGGTGGTGATCCACTCGTCGCTGGTGTCCACCAGCCGGGCCAGGTCGTCGTTGGTCAGGACCCGGGGGGGCACGTACGTGCCCAGCCCCAGGACCGCCGCGCGGACGGCGTCCACGCCCACACGAATTCCCCCTCAGGGGCGGACGAACCTGCTTCCAATCTTCGCAATCTGCGCAATCTGCGC
>JAVHLZ010000003.1:0-124783 GCA_031081675.1 Armatimonadota bacterium | reverse complement strand
GCCCTTGCGGCGGGTGCTGGCCAGGCGCTTCTCCTCGGCCAGCAGGTCCAGGTGGCCGACCACCTCGGAGAGGGCGAGGATCAGGGAGGCCTCGTCCACGTCCGGATACAGCTCCCGGCACAGCTCCGCCAATGTCCGCGCTCCCCCGCGCAGGAGGGCGGCCACGCGCTCCTTGCGCTGGTCGTGGTGGGCGATCAGCTCGCGGATGCGCGCGTTGGGATTGTCCAGCGCGGGACCGTGGCCGGGGTGGGCCACGTCGCAGTTCAGCAGCAACACCCGCCGCAGCGACTGCAGGTACAGGGGCAGGGTCGGCAGCCGGCGGCCGTCGGGGCCGAACTCCACCACCGGATTGGGGCTGATGTCCGCCAGCAGCAGGTCGCCGGCGATCAACACGCCGTCTTCGTGGTACAGGCAGACGTGCCCGTGGGAGTGGCCCGGGGTGTGCAGGACCCGCAGCCGCTCGCCGTCCAGGGCCAGCGACTGTCCGTCGTCCAGCGGCTGAAGCTCGGGTACGGGCTCGTGGTACTGGCGCAGCGCGCCCAGGCGCTCGGCGAACGCCTCCAGGGCCGAAGGGGGCAGGCCGGCCTGGACGACAAAGGCCCGCAGGTGCTCCAGCGCCCACCGCTGGCCGGAGACCTTGGGCCGGTCGGCGGGGTGCGCGTAGACGGCGGCGCCGCTGCGCTGTGCCACCCAGGCGGCGTTACCCGCGTGGTCGGTGTGGCCGTGGGTGAGCACCACCCGGCGGATCTCCTCCAGCCGGTGGCCGGCCCGGGCCACGCCGGCCTCCAGCGCCGCCTGGGCCTGGGGGGTGCGGGGGCCGGCGTCCACGAGGGTGAGGGGCTCGCCGGCCAGGAGGTAGGCGTTGACGGGTCCCACCGGAAACGGCGTGGGCAGTTCGATGCGGTGCAGGCGCATCTGCCGAGTGCTTTCCCGTCGCGTGCCGTGATCCCTGCCGGCGTGGCGGGCGGCCCGGGACGCAGGCCTCAGGCCCCATCACCCCCACCTGCCGGCCACGGAGGACCGGGCGCCGGGGGCGGCGTAGTCCGTCCTCACCATGGCCGTCCTGACCGCGGTGCGCCCGGAGGTCCGGTCGGTGCCGGAGCTGTTCTTCCGGCAGGCCGCGCGCCTGGGGCCGCGGGTGGCCCTGCGCCGCAAGGAGCTGGGGATCTGGCGGCGGGTCAGCTGGGAGGAGTACGCCCGCAACGTCCGCTGGGTGGCCCATGCCCTGCTCTCCCTGGGCGTGCAGCGGGGCGAGCCGGTGGCCGTCCTGGGCGAAAACCGCCCCGAGTGGCTGTACAGCGACCTGGGCATCCAGTCCGCCGGCGCCGTCACCGTCGGCATCTATCCCACCAGCAGCCCCGAGCAGGTGCACTACATCCTCGACCACGCCGGCTGCCGGGTGGCCATCGTGGAGAACGAGGAGCAGCTGGACAAGGTGCTGGAGGTGCGCCCGCAGCTGCCGCGCCTGGAGCGCGTGGTGGTGATGGACCGGGAGGGGCTGCGGGGATTCTCCGATCCCCTGGTGACCTTCTTTGACGACTTCCTGGAGCAGGGGCGGGCCCACGCGGCCTCGGCCCCCCGCGCCCTGGACGACCGCCTGGAGGCCCTTCAGCCGTCGGACGTGGCCCTGCTGCTGTACACCTCGGGGACCACCGGGCCGCCCAAGGGGGCCATGATCACCCACGGCAACATCCTGTGGGCCCAGGAGGCCAACCTGCGGCACGTCTTCCCCGGCGGGACCCACGATGAGGTGCTCTCGTACCTCCCCCTGGCCCACATCGCCGAGCGGTCCCTGTCGGTGTTCGCGGCCGTGTATGCGGGGTACACGGTCAACTTCGCCGAGAACCTGGACACAGTCCCCCAGAACCTGCGCGAGGTGCGGCCCACCATCTTCTTCGCCGTGCCCCGCATCTGGGAGAAGCTGCACGCGGGCGTGGTCCTACTGGTGGCCGACGCCGACTGGCCCAAGCGGGCGGCGTTCGCCGCTGCGGTGGCGGTGGGGCGGCGCTACGCCCAGGCGTGTCTGGACCGGCGGCGGCCGTCGCTTCCTCTCCGCCTCGCCTACCGGGTAGCCCAGGCGGCGGTCCTGCGGCCGCTGCGGCACCGGCTGGGGCTGGACCGGGTGCGGGTGGCCCTGTGCTCGGCGGCGCCGGTCTCGCCGGACGTGCTGCGCTTCTTCTGGAGCATCGGCCTGCAGATCCGCGAGATCTACGCCCAGACCGAAAGCACGGCGGTGGGCACCGTGCACCCCGTGGGCGATGTGCGGCTGGGCACCAAGGGCAAGCCCGTGCCGGGGGTGGAGCTGCGCATCGCCTCCGACGGGGAGATCCTCCTGCGGGGGCCCCATGTCTTCGCCGGCTACTTCCGGGACCCGGAGCTGACCGCCCGGACCCTGGAGGGCGGGTGGCTGCATACCGGCGACGTGGGCTACCTGGACCCCGACGGCAACCTGGTCCTCACCGACCGCAAGAAGGACATCTTCATCAACGCCTACGGGAAGAACATCGCCCCCCAGTACATCGAGAACAAGCTGAAATTCAGCCCCTACATCGCCGACGCGGTGGTCATCGGCGACGGCCGGAAGTACCTGGTGGCCCTGATCGTCATCGACGAGGAGACCGTGTCCCGGTGGGCCCAGGACCGCCGCATTCCCTTCACCACCTTCGCCGACCTCACCCGCAGCCCCGAGGTGCGCCGGCTGATCGCCGCCGAGGTGGACGCGGTGAACCGTACCCTCTCCTCACCCGAGCAGGTACGCCGCTTCGCCCTGCTGCCCAAACGCCTGTACCAGGAGGACGGCGAGGTGACCCCGACCATGAAGGTCAAGCGCAAGACGATCATGGAGAAGTACGCCGACGTGATCGCGGGGCTGTACGCGGAGTGACGGCCGTCAGGCCCACCGCCGCCGGACCTTGTACCGGCGGTAGCCCTTGACCGACTCCTCCCGCGAGATCCCCAGGTACAGCTCCTGCACGTTGGGGTTCTCCCGCAGGTCGTCGGCCGGGCCCTCCAGGACCACCCGCCCGCCCTCCAGCACGTAGCCGTAGTGGGCGACCTCCAGGGCCATGCGGGCGTTCTGCTCGACCAGCAGGATGGTCATCCCGTCCCGGTTGATGGCCTCGATGGCCACGAACACCTCCCGGACCACCAGGGGGGCCAGCCCCAGCGACGGCTCGTCCAGCATCAGCAGCCGGGGCTGCATCAGCAGCGCCCGGGCGATGGCCAGCATCTGCTGCTCCCCACCCGACAGGGTGCCGGCCAGCTGGCGGCGGCGGTCGGCCAGCGCCGGAAACAGCGCCAGGACCCTCTCCCACCGGGCGCGGTCTGTCCGGGGACGGATCCACCCGCCGAGCAGGAGGTTCTCCTCCACGGTGAGTTCGGGGAACAGGCCCCGCCCCTCCGGGACGTGGCCGATCCCCAGGCGGGCGATCTCTTCGGGTTCCCACCCGGTGATCCGCCGCCCGTCGAACTCGATCTGTCCTTTGGCCGGCTGGCCGGGGATGAGGCCGCTGATGGTGCGCAGCAGGGTGGTCTTGCCCGCGCCGTTGCCGCCGAGGATCGCCACGATCTGCCCCGGCGGCACGGCCAGGGACACGCCCCGCAGCACCGTCAGGCGCCCGTAGTAGGCAGTTTCGACGTTGGACACCCGCAGCAGAGGTTCCACGCGCGTTCCGACGATGGCGTCACGCCGTCCCGGGAGCCCACCTCACGCCGCGCCCGTGCCCAGGTACGCCCGGATCACCTCGGGGTGGGCCTGCACGTCCGCCGGGCGCCCCTCGGCGATCTTGACGCCGTGGTCGAGGACGGCGATCCAGTCGGAGATGCCCATCACCAGGCGCAGGTCGTGCTCCACCAGGATGACGGTGATGCCCATCTCGTCGCGGATGTCGCGGATCCGGAACACCAGGTCCGCCTTCTCGTCGGCGGTCATGCCCGCCGACGGTTCGTCCAGCAGCAGCAGCCGGGGCTCGCTGGCCAGCGCCCGCCCCAGCTCCACCAGGCGCTGGCGGCCCGGAGGCAGGTCGCCCACCCGGCGGTCCCGCACCGCCTGCAGGTCCAGAAAGTCCAGCACCCGTTCCACCCGCTCCCGGTGGCGGACCTCCTCCCGCCGCCAGGCCGGGGTCGCCAGCGCGGCGTCCAGCAGCCCCGCCCGCACGTGGCGGTGGCGGCCCAGCAGGAGGTTGTCCAGGACCGTCATCCGCGCAAACAGCTCCACGTTCTGGAAGGTGCGGGCGATGCCCAGCCGCGCGATCCGGTCGGGCCGGCGGCCCACCAGGTCCACCCCGGCAAAGCGGATACGCCCGCGGTCGGGCCGGTACTGGCCGCAGATGCAGTTGAACAGGGTGGTCTTGCCGGCCCCGTTGGGCCCGATGACCGAGATCAGGCTGCCGGCCGGCACCTGCAGGTCCACGTCGGCGAGGGCCACCACTCCGCCGAAGGCGATCCCCACGCCCCGGACGTCCAGCAACGGCTCCGCCGGCCCCGGCGCCCACGGGCTGACCGACGACGGTTCCCGGGCGATCTCTCGGTCACCCCCTCCGGTCAGAAGCCCGGCGGGTATTCGATATCCGGCGTCAGGCGCCGGTACTGACCGGCTTCGGACCGGATGATGTAGATGCGGGTCACGCCGTGGCGGCGGCCGGGACCGAAGGTCACGCCCCGCACCACCTCGCCGTCCCAGTTGCGGATGGTCTCCATGGCCGCCACGAAACTTTCCCGGGTGAGGGTCGGCCCGGCCCGGCGCAGCCCTTCCAGGAAGGGCTCGATGAACGAGACGCCCCCCACGGCGTTGAACGGGTTGCGGGCCAGGGCGGGGTTGATCCGGGTGATGTTGGCCAGCACCTCATCCACCTTGCGGTCGGTGCCCGGCAGGGGGAAGTAGGCGGCCAGGATGACATTGTTCCACGTCTCGCCGGCCAGGGCGAACATGGCCGGGTCGGCCAGGGCGGAGGTGGCCGCCAGCTGGGGCTGGTAGCCGATCTTGGCCATCTCCCGGACCACCAGGGCGCCAGCGGTGGGGTTGGCGTAGATCACCACCGCGTCGGCGCCCGACTGGCGCAGCCGCAGCGCGTGCCCGCTGAAGTCCCGGTCGGTCAGCTCGTAGGGGACCGTCGCCACCACCCGGGCGCCGGTGGCGGCGGCCCCGCGCTTGACGCCCAGCAATCCCTTCTGGCCGAACAGGTCGTTCTGGTAGAAGACCGCGAACGCCTTCTTGCCCAGGCTCTTGGCCACGTATTCAGTCAGCAGACGGCCCTCGTCCACGTAGCTCACGTAGGTGACGAACAGGTACCGCGTGCCGCGGAATCCCGCCCAGATGGTGGCGTCGGCCAGCGGGTTGATCCAGATGACGCCCTGCTGGACCAGGTAGTCCCGCACGGCGAAGGCGTTGGCCGATCCCAGCAGCCCCACGATGGCGAAGACCCCGTGGCGCTCCACCAGCTCCCGGACGTTGGCGACGGCCCGGGGCGGCAGGTAGGAGTCATCCAGCGCCACCAGCCGGATGCGGCGCCCGTGGATGCCTCCGGCGTCGTTGACCAGGCGCAGATACGCCTCCATCCCTCCGGTGACGGGGACGCCCCAGAACGCCGCCGGTCCCGACAGCGGCTGCGACGTGCCGATGACGACCTCGGTGGGGGTGACGCCCCGCTCCTGGGTCACCGCCGGCCCGGCGCCGACGGCCAGAACCGCCAGCAGCACTACCCCTGCCCTCAGCGCTCTCCTCCCCATGGCACCCTCCCTCGCTCCCTGGTAGTTGCCGACTCACCCATTACCCCCTTCCCCGCCCGGTCCCTGCCGTCAGGTCCGTACGGGGAGGTCAGGCCCGGCGGCGGAACTCCCGCCCCAGGAGGCCCTGGGGGCGGACGACGAGGACCGCCACGATGATGGCAAACGCCAGGGTGGTCCGAAAGCGCACCGACACATACCCGCCGAAGAGCGCCTCGACCACCCCCAGCGTCAGACCGCCCGCCACCGCCCCCGGCGGGCTGTCCATCCCGCCCAGGACCGCCGCCGCAAACCCCTTGAGGAACGGATCGAGCATGAGGAACGGGTCCAGCAGCAGGGCCGGTGCCAGCAGCAGCCCCGCCGCCGCTCCCAGGACAGCCGACAGCGCCCAGGTGGCCGCCAGCAGCCGGCGGGCGGGAATGCCCAGGACCTGGGCGGCGGGCAGGTTCTGGGAGACCGCCCGGACGGCCAGCCCCCATCGGGTGCGCTGCACCAGCAGGTACAGCATCCCCATCAGGACCAGGCTGGCGGCGGCGCTGACGGCGCTGATCTGGCTGACCACCACCTGACCCAGGCGGTACACCCGGGTGTCGGAGAGGGGAAACGGGAACACCTTGGTGTCGGCGCCCCACAGGCGCGTGGCCAGCCCGTTGAGGACCAGGGCGCATCCGAGGGTGATCACCACCTGGCCCAGCAAGGTGGTGTCCCGCGCCGGCCGGAGGATCCCGTAGTACAGGCCCGCTCCCAGGGCCGCGGCAGCGATCCCCGCAGTCAGGGCGGCTACGCCGAACGGCTGGCCCGCAGACAGCAGGGTAAAGGCGATGAAGGTGGCGAACGTGGCCAGATCGCCGTGGGCGAAGTTCAGCACCCGGGAGGTGCGGTACAGCAGCACGATGCCCAGGGCCACCAGGGCGTACAGGCTGCCGGCGGCCAGCCCCACGGTCAGGTACTGGAGAAACGTCCACATGTGTCTGAACCGGCGCGCGGTTTTCTCAATCTGCGCAATCGACGCGATCTACGCAATCCCTCGGCAATCAGATTGAGAAAGTTCCGTCAGATTGCGAAGGTCGCGCAGATTGCGCAGATCGCGTAGATTCCCTCAGAGCGGCCACGTGGACCACCACCGGCGGATACGCAGCCACCGGCCGTACAGGCCCAGGGGCTCCACCGCCATCACCAGGACGATCACCCCGCCGTACAACACCGGCAGCCAGGCCCGCAGGCCGGCCAGCTGGCGAGGCAACACCGTCAACAGCGCCGCCCCCAGCGCGCTGCCCGGGATCGTCCCCAGCCCGCCCACCACGATCATGCTGAAGTAGTAGATGGAGTCGTACAGGGTGAACAGTTGAGGTTCCAGGTAGCCCAGCAGCAGGGCCAGCAGGCCACCCCCGATGCCGGCGTACAGCGCGCACACGGCGAACGCCAGGGTCTTGTAGATCGGCAGGTCGACGCCCATGGCCTCGGCGGCGATGTCGCTGTCCCGGATGGCCATCCACGCCCGGCCCACGTGGGAGCGGGTGAGGTTGTAGGCCATCCACGTCAGCAGCACGGCCACGCCCGCCGACAGGTAGTAGAGGTCGGTGGATGTCAGCTGCCGGGGACCCAGGCTCAGGGGAGGGACGAACAGGCCGGTGCGCCCGCCGGACAGCCCTTCCCAGTTGGTCAGGACCTGGTGGACGGCGATGCCGAACCCCAGGGTGGCCACGGTCAGGTACGGTCCCGACAGGCGGAGGGCCGGGACGCCGACCAGGACGCCGAAGGCGGCCGCCGCCGCCCCTCCCGCGGCCAGGGCCAGAGGCCAGGGCAGGTGGGCCCGGACGGTCAGCAGGACGGTGGCGTAGGCGCCCACGGCCACAAAGCCGGCCTGGCCGAGAGAGATCTGCCCGGTGTACCCGACCAGAAGGTTCAGCCCCAGGGCCACCACGGCGTGCACGGCCACCAGCGACGCGGTGTACACCGCGTATCCCGGCAGGACGGCCGGCAGCACGGCCAGCGCCCCAAGCCCCGCCAGCACCCCGGCCCAGCCCCAGCCGCCCCGGACCAGCGCCAGGTCGTCCTCGTAGCGCTCCCGCAGCTCCATGCGTATCGGGAATTCCCCGCGTCCGCGGAGGATCCTGTGCTGGCCGCGGGACGGCCGGGACGGAGAGGGCGGCTGGAAGGGTCGCGCGTGGTATGATACGCTATGCAGTGTAACATCACGACGGCGTGCGGGCCTCTGGACGTTCCCGGAGGCCTGCGCCGTCCCTCATAACCCCCCGGTCAGGCATCGTCCGCAGGGACGCGGGGCGGGCGGAAGGAGCGGCTGGCGTGACCGTCAACAGGCTGAAGATCCTGGTCGGCGGCGTGCAGCTGCGCGACGGGGTCGTGACCGTCACCGACATCCTGGGTCGCATCTTCACCCGGGCGGGGCTGCATGTCCTGGCCATGGAACGCGGATACGCGTCAACCATCTACGGAGCTCACCAGTTCGACCCCCTGGTGGTATCCGAGGAGCCGCCGGTCTCCTGGGGAGACCCCCGGCTGGACATCCTGGTGGCGCTGGACTACGACAGCAATCCCGACGCCCGGGAGCAGCCCAACCGGGACACCATCCTCCGCCACGGGCGATACCTGGTGGACGGCGGCGTGCTGCTGTACGACAGCAGCACCGGTGAGGTGCCGGTGGAGCCGCTGGAGCGCCGCGGCATCAAGGTGTTCCCGGTCCCGGCCCGCACCATCGCCCGAGACGAGCTCAAGCTGGACGTGGTCAAGAACATGGTGGCGGTGGGCGCCCTGTTCCGCGTGCTCGAGTTCGACCAGGACGGGACGTGGCTGCGCCAGCTGGTGGAGGAGCGGTTTGCCCGCAAAGGGGCGCAGGTGGTGGACCTCAACCTCCGGGCGGCCCGGCGCGGGCGGGAGGTGGTCGAGTCCATTCTGGCCGCCCGGGGCTGGCCGGGCTCGGGCTACCGCCTGCAGCCCCGCCCGTCCGCGGAGCCCCGGGTGCTGATCTCGGGCAACGAGGCCCTGTCCCTGGGGGCCATCGCCGCCGGGTGCCGCTTCTACGCCGGATATCCCATCACACCCGCGTCGGCCATCCTGGAGTTCATGGAGGAACACCTGCCCCGCTTCGGCGGGCGCGCCCTGCAGGGACAGAACGAGCGGGAGTCGATCCGGGCCGCCATCGGCGCGGCCCTGGCCGGCGTCCGCTCCATGGTGGGGACCTCGGGGCCGGGGCTGTCCCTGAAGGTGGAGGAGTTCGGGGTGGCCGGCATGACCGAGGTGCCCGTGGTGATCGTGGACACCCAGCGGGCGGGGCCGTCCACCGGCATGCCCACCAAGAGCGAGCAGGGCGACCTGTACCTGTCCATCTTCGGCGGCCACGGCGAGATCCCGCGCATCGTCCTGGCCCCGGCGACCCAGGAAGAGTGCTACACGCTCATGATCGAGGCCCACAACCTGGCCGACAAGTACCAGTGCCCGGTGTTCTTCCTCACCGACCTCAACCTCTCCGAGGGGCGCAAGACCGTGCCCGAGGCGGTCTTCACCCAGCACCCGGTCACCATCGACCGGTCCACCCTGGTGCGCGAGGCCGACCTGCGCCGGGACGGGGCCTACCGGCGGTTCGCCCTCACCCCCACCGGCATCTCCCCCCGGCTGGTCCCGGGGACGGTGGGCGGGGTGCTGAAGGCCAGCGGGTCCGAGCACGACGAGCGCGGATTTGTCAGCACCGACCCCGCCGTGCGCAAGGCCATGATGGAAAAGCGCGCCCGCAAGATGGAGACCTTCCTCCGGGAGGACGCCCGTCCGCCCCGGGTGGTGGGGTCGGTGGACGGCCGGCCGGCCCTGGTGGGGTGGGGCAGCACCCTGCCCGTGCTGCTGGAGGCCCAGCAGCGGCTGCGCCAGCGGGGGGTGGAGGTGGCGGTGGTGCACTTCAGCTACTTGTGGCCCTTCCCCGCGGCCCTGGCCAAGCCGGTGCTGGAGCGGGCGTCGGTCCTGATCGCGGTGGAGCAGAACTTCACCGGGCAGTTCGCCGACGTGATCCAGGCGTGCTGCCTGCTGCCGGTCCGGCGCGTCGTCAAGTACAACGGCCTGCCGCTGTACCCTGCCGACGTGGTGGGCGGGGTGGAGCACATCCTGCACACCGGCGAGAGCCACGTGCGCATCGGCACCGAGGCGCCGGCGCCCGTGAAGGTGTCCGAAGGAGGCTGAGCGCGCCATGACCGACGCCACCACTCCGTCCCGGGTGTCCCAGAAGATCTCCGCCAAGGTGTGGGAGGAGAACGCGGTCCCGCGCCACCGGATCCAGTGGTGCCCGGGGTGCGGGGACTTCGGGGTCCTGGCGGGCCTGAAGATGGCGCTGACCAAGCTGGAGGTGACCCCGTACGAGGTCCTCCTGATCGGCGGCATCGGGTGCTCGGGCCAGATCCGCAACTACCTCAATGGCAACGGCTTCCACGGCACCCACGGCGGGGCCCTGGCCTACGCCCTGGGCGCCAAGATGGCCAACCCCGGCCTCACGGTCATCGCCCTGGCCGGCGACGGGGACACGTTCGCCATCGGGGTGGAGAACTTCGTGCACGTTTGCCGCCGGGATCCCGCCGTGGTCCTGATCATCATGGACAACGGGGTGTACGGGCTGACCAAGGGGCAGCACTCGCCCACCCACGGAAGGGGCATGGACATCCGGGAGTGGTCGGAGGAGGCGCCGCCGCCGTTCGCGCCCCTGCGGCTGGCCCTCACGGCCGGCGCCACCTTCGTGGCCCAGTCGTTCTCCGGGGACCCGCGCCACGCGGCGGAGATCTACGCCCAGGCGCTGCAGCACCCGGGCTTCGCGGTGGTCAACGACTTCTCGCCCTGCGTGACCTACAACAAGTTCAACACCTACGACTGGTACCGGGAGCGGGTGGAAGACGTTCCCGCCAGCCACGACCCCTCCGACTTCCAGGCCGCCTGGGAGCTGCTCAACGACTTCGACCGGCGGGGCCGGCTGCCGCTGGGGGTGGTGTACCGCCACCCGCGCCCCAAGAAGGCCCACGGCCGGCTGCCCATCTGGCCGGAAGAGCTGCAGGGAGCCGACATCCGTCCGCTGCTGCAGATGATGCGCTGAACGGCGCGCGAGCGCGGCCCGTCACCTTTCCCTCTCCCTCCGGGAGAGGATCGGGTGAGGGCACCCCTGGACCGATCGACGCAGGTCAGCGGGCCTGGGCGCGGGCCCGCTCTTCCTCGGCCAGGACCCGCCGCAGGATCTTGCCGATGAGGGACTTGGGCAGTTGCGGGCGGAACTCCACGGCCCGGGGGACCTTGAACGGCGCCAGGTGCCGGCGGCAGTGCTCGATGATCTCCTCGGCGGTGGCCCGGGCCCCCGGGCGCAACACCACGAAGGCCTTCACCACCTCGCCTTTGTACGGGTCCGGGGTGCCCACCACGGCCGCCTCCAGGACCGCCGGGTGGGTGTACAGGACCTCCTCCACCTCCCGGGGGAAGACGTTCAGGCCTCCGGTGATGATCATCTCCTTCTTGCGGTCCACGATGTAGAAGTAGCCGTCCTCGTCCATCCGGGCCATGTCCCCGGTCAGCAGCCAGCCTTCCCGCAACACCTGGGCGGTTTCGTCGGGCCGGTTCCAGTAGCCCTGCATCACCTGGGGGCCGCGCACCGCCAGCTCGCCCACCTCTCCCGGCGGCAGCGTCCGCCCGGCGTCGTCCAGGATGCGGGCGTCGGTGTCGGGGAAGGGGATGCCGATGCTGCCGGTCTTGCGGGTGCCGAACAGGGGGTTGGCGTGGGTCACCGGCGAGGCCTCGGTGAGGCCGTACCCTTCCACCAGCCGCCCCCCGGTGAGCTCCTCGAAGCGGGTCTGCACCTCCACCGGCAGCGGGGCGGCGCCGGAGATGCAGGCGCTGATGGACCGCAGGTCGTAGCGGCGGACCTGCGGGTGGGAGATCAGGGCGGTGTAGATGGTGGGCACGCCGGGGAAGATCTGCGGGCGGTAGCGGGCGATGGCCTGCAGCACCATGTCCACCTGGAACCGCGGCAGGAGCACCAGGCGGGTCCCGGTGCTGACCGAGAAGTTCATGGCCGCCGTCATCCCGTAGGAGTGGAAGAAGGGAATCACGGCCAGGGTGGTATCCTGGCCGGGCCGCAGCCGGGTGAACCACGCCCGAGCCTGCAGCACGTTGCTGACCAGGTTGCGGTGGGACAGCATCGCCCCCTTGGGCACCCCGGTGGTCCCCCCGGTGTACAGCAGGACGGCGGTCTGGGCCGGGTCCACCGCCACCGCCGGCGCTGGCCGCCCGGCCTCCAGCAGGTCGGCGAAGCGGCGGATGGCGGGCCCGGCGGGGACCCGCACCCGGTGGCCCTCCCGCCAGGCCCGCAGCGGGTACAGGGCGCGTAGCAGGGGCGGGAAGTAGTCATGGATCCGGGTGATCACCATCTCCCGCACCCGGGTGCGGGACCGCACCGCCTCCAGGCGCGGGTAGAGCAGGTCCAGGGTCACCGCCACCTCGGCCCCGCTGTCTGTGAGCTGGTGCTCGATCTCCCGCTCCACGTACAGCGGATTGAACGGGACCACCACGGCCCCGACCCGCAGCGCCCCGTAGTAGGCGATGAGGAACTGCGGGCAGTTGGGCAGGTGCAGGGAGACCCGGTCCCCCGGGCGCACGCCCAGGGCCGCCAGGCCCGCCGCGAACCGGATGGACAGGTCCTGCAGCTGCCGGAAGGTCAGGGTGGCGCCGAAAAAGACGGTGGCGGGCCGGTCGGGGAACCGCGCTGCGGTGTCATCCAGCAGGGCGTGCACCGGGATGGACGGGTACGTCAGGGTGGGCGGCACCCCGGGCTCGTAAAACCGCAGCCAGGGCCGCTCGGCCAGGGCTACCCCGGTCACAGTCCGTATCCCCCCTGGGCCACCAGCCGCCGGGCGACCTGCCGCCGCAGCGCCACCGTGTCCACGGGCGTGTAGCGCAGCAGCCGCCTGAGGCCCGCCAGCTGGGTGCGCAGCGTGTCGCCCTCGGAGACGGCCGCCAGCACCACCTTGGCGGTGGCCTCCACCCGCATCAGGGCATCGTTGATGTAGGTCCGGGCGAGGTCCCGGGCCAGGTCGGCGCGGGCTCCGTCTCGCTGCGCCGCCCGCAGGGCGCGCAGCAGGGCGCTCTCCATGGCGAACGTCTCGATCACCATGTCGGCGATGCCGGCCAGGATCTCCTGCTGCTCCTCGATGGCCTCCAGGTGCTTCTGCACGGCGGCGCCGGCGACGAACAGCGTGGCCTTCTTGCTGCCGGCCACGGCGCGGCGCTCGTCGGCCAGAGGGCCACCGGGGATCTCCTCGGTCGGCGGGGCGGTGAGCTCCTGGGCCACCCGCAGCGCCGCCGGGATGAGGTCCAGCCGGCCCCGCTGGGCGCGGCGCAGCAGCATGCCGGCGATCAGCAGCCGGTTGATCTCGTTGGTCCCCTCGAACAGGCGGTTGATGCGGCTGTCCCGGTAGGCGCGGGCGGCGGGGTAGTCTTCGATGTAGCCGTACCCGCCGTACACCTGCACCGTCTCGTCGGCCACGTGGTCCAGCATCTCGGAGGCGAAGACCTTGTTGATGGCGCACTCCACCGCGTACTCCTCCAGGGCGCGCATGGCGGAGGTGGGATCCCCGTGCACGCCCGCCAGGGCAGCCTCCACCAGGCCCCCCGTGCGGTAGGCCATGCTCTCGGCGGCGTACAGCCGGACCGCCATCTCCGCCAGCTTGTGCTGGATCAGGCCGAACTCCACCAGCGGGCGGCCGAACTGCTGGCGTTCCCGGGCGTAGCCCACCGCCAGGCGCACGACCTGCTTGGCGGCCCCCACGCACCCGGCGGCCAGGCGGAAGCGGCCCATGTTCAGGATGTTCATGGCGATCTTGAACCCCTGGCCGACCTCGCCCAGGACGTTGTGCACCGGGACCTGAGCGTTGTCCAGAAACAGGGACGCGGTGGACGATCCCCGGATCCCCATCTTGTGCTCTTCGTCGCCCACCGTCAGCCCCGGCGTGGCCCGCTCGACGATGAAGCAGGTATGTTTCTCCCCGTCCACCTTGGCGAAGATGTTGAAGATGTCGGCGAACGCCGCGTTGGTGATGAACTGCTTGGTCCCCGACAGCAGGTAGTGGCGGCCGTCGGGGGAGAGCACAGCCCGGGTGCGGATGGCCATGGCATCCGAACCGGCGGTGGGTTCGGTGAGGGCGTAGGCCCCGATCAGCTCCCCCCGCACCATGGGAGGCAGGTAACGCCGCCGCTGCTCCTCGGTGCCGAAGAAGACGATGGGTTCCATGCCGATGCCCACGTGGGCGCCGTAGGACACTCCGAACGACCCGGCGGCCAGCCCCTCCGCCGCCACCAGGGAGGAGATCATGTCCATCTCGGCCCCGCCGTAGGCGGCCGGCACCGCCATGCCCAGAAAGCCCAGATCCCCCAGCTTGCGGAGCAGCTGGCGGGTCAGGTCCCAGTCCTTGTTCTCCAGGCGGTCCAGGTGCGGGGCGATCTCCCGCTCGGTGAACTCCCGGGCCGTCTGGGCGATCAGCCGCTGCTCGTCGGTGAAGTCCTCGGGCGTGAAGACCTGATCGGCGGGCGTGTCCGCGATGAGAAAGCTGCCGCCCGCAACCGGCGCGCTGACGTCTCGCGTGCTCATGGTGTCCTCCGGAACAGGATGTGGTGCGGAACCGGGGACGTACGACCCACTCCCCGTCCCGCTACGGTCGCTCGAAGATCCCGGCGGCTCCCTGGCCGCCCCCCACGCACATGGTCACCATCCCGTACCGCGCGCCCCGGCGGCGCATCTCGTACAGCAGGGTGGCGGTGAGCTTGGCGCCGGTGCACCCCAGGGGATGGCCCAGGGCGATGGCGCCCCCGTTGACGTTGGTGATCTCCTCATTCAGGCCCAGCAGGCGGATGACGGCCAGCGTCTGGGCGGCGAACGCCTCGTTGAGCTCGATCAGGTCAATGTCCTCCAGCCGCAGCCCCGCCAGCCGCAGCGCCCGGGGGACGGCCTCCACCGGACCGATCCCCATGATCTCGGGCGCCACCCCCGCGGTGGCAAAGGCCCGGAAGATGCCCAGGGGCTCCACCCCCAGCTGGCGGGCCCGGTCGGCGGACATCACCACCACCGCCGCCGCGCCGTCGCTGGTCTGGGAGGAGTTGCCCGCCGTCACCACGCCGTCGGCGGCAAACACCGGCCGCAGCTTGCTCAGCGCCTCCAGGGAGGTGTCGTAGCGGACCCCCTCGTCCACTGCGAACTCCACCTGCCGGGACCGGGGCCGCCCCTCGCCGTCGGTCTCCCACCGGGTGACGGTCAGGGGCACGATCTCCTCGGCAAAGCGCCCGCTGCGGATCGCCTGGGCCGCGCGCATGTGGCTGCGGTAGGCGTAGGCATCCTGATCTTCCCGGGCGATGGCGTACTTTCTGGCCACCACCTCGGCGGTGAGGCCCATGGAGAGGTAGACCTCGGGCCACTGCTCCACCAGGTGCGGGTTGGGGCGGAAGGTGTGGCCGGCCTGGGAGGGCATCAGGCTCATGCTCTCGGTGCCCCCGGCGACGATCACATCGGCACAGCCCGCCATGATGCGCTCGGCGGCGGTGGCGATGGCCTGCAGGCCCGAGGCGCAGAACCGGTTGATGGTCTGGGCCGACACCGACACGGGCAGCCCGGCCCGCAGGGCGGCGATCCGGGCGACGTTCATGCCCTGTTCGGCTTCGGGGATGGCGCACCCCAGGATCACGTCCTCCACCTCGGCCGGGTCCAGCCCCGGCACCCGCCGCACCGCCTCCCGGATGGCGGCCGCCGCCATCTCGTCCGGCCGGGTGTCCTTCAGGGTGCCCCGCGGCGCCTTGCCCACCGCGGTCCGCACCGCGCTGGCGATGACAGCCTCTCGCATGGCGCGCGCCTCCCGATCCCTTCTCGGTGTCCCTCAGTTCCTCAGCGGCCTGCCGGTCTCCAGCATGTGCCGGATCCGCTCCTGGGTCTTGGGCTGGCCCAGGAGGCTGAGAAACGCCTCCCGCTCCAGGTCCAGCAGGTACTCCTCGCTGACCTCGGTCCCCGCCGGCACGCGCCCGCCGCACATCACGAAGGCCAGCCGCCGGCCCACCACCTCGTCGTACTCGGTGATGTGGCCGCCCGAGCGCATCAGGTACAGGCCGGCCTCCAGGGCGGCCAGGCCGGCCTCGCCGGCCACGCGGATCGGCTGGGGCAGCGGCGGCCGGTAGCCGGTGCGGGCCAGGGTCAGGCACACCTCCTTGGCGTCGGCGAGGAGGTGGTCGGCGTTCATGGTGATGCCGTCGCACTCCCGCAGGAAGCCCAGCTGGCGGGCCTCCTCGGCGGAGGTGGACACCCGGGCCCGGGCCACGGTTTCAAACGCCCACCGCAGCAGCGGCAGGGGATCGGCCCGGACGTCGTCGGGCAGGCGGGCCATCGTCCGGCGCACCATCTCGGTGGTGCCCCCGCCGGCGGGGATCAGCCCCACCCCCGTCTCCACCAGGCCCATGTAGGTCTCCGCCGCCGCCTGCACCCGCGCGCACGGCAGGCACACCTCGCACCCGCCGGCCAGGGTGCGGCCGAAGGGCGCGGCCACCACGGGCCGGGGGCTGTAGCGCAGGGCGCGGGTGGCGCGCTGGAACTGGCGCACCGCAAGCTCCAGGTCTTCCCAGTTGCCCTCCTGGGCCAGCAGGAGCAGCAGCATGAGGTTGGCGCCGGCGGAGAAGTCCCGGCCCTGGTTGCCGATCACCAGGCCCTCGAAGCGGCGGTCCACCTCGTCCAGGGCGCGGAACAGCATCCGCAGGGTGTCCTCGCCGATGGTGTTGAGTTTGGAGTGGAACTCCAGGCACGCGATGCCATCCCCCAGGTCGATCAGGCTGGCGCCGGGGGTGCTGTCCACCACCCGCCCCTGCTCCCGCGTCCGGGCGAGGACGATCAGCCCGGGCGGCTCGGGCACAGGGCGGTACGCGCCCGCCGAGGCGTCAAAGTACTCGCTGACCCCGTTCCGGCGGCGGTAGAAGCGACCGTCGGCCTCCAGCACGGCCCGCACCAGGGCGGGGATGGGGCGGCCGTCGGCCTCCAGGCGGCGCACCGTCTCGTCCACCCCCAGCAGGTCCCACGTCTCAAATGGCCCGTGTTCCCAGGCAAATCCCCAGCGCATCGCCCGATCCACGTTGACCACGTCGGGGGCCACCTCGGGCACCCGCTTGGCCGCGTACACCAGGACGCCGCTGACCAGGCGCCACAGGAACTGGCCGGCCCTGCCCGTGTCCGCCAGGAGGGTGCGCAGGCGGCGGGCGGGGTCCTCGATGAGCCGGGCGGTCTCCACCACCGGGAGCGTCGCCCGGCGGCGGGGCCGGTACTCCATGGTGGTCCAGTCCAGCGCCTGGATCTCCCCGTCCACGCGCCGGTAAAACCCGCCGCCGGTCTTCTCGCCCAGCCACCGCCGGCGCACCATCTCCTGGAGCAGGTCGGGGACCTGGAAGACGTCCCGCTCGTCGTCGTCGGTGAGGTTGCGATAGGCGTTGTGGGCCACCGCCACCGCCGTGTCCAGGCCCACCAGGTCCGTGGTGCGGAATGTGGCGCTGCGCGGGCGTCCCAGAACCGGACCGGTGAGCTCGTCCACCTCTTCCACGGTGAGCCCCAGCTCCAGCATCAGCCGCACCGTCAGCAGGAACCCGTATGTCCCGATGCGGTTGGCGATGAAGTTGGGGCGGTCGTGGGCGTAGACGACTCCCTTGCCCAGGATCCGCTCGCCCCACGCGCTGACCCGGGCCACCACCTCGGGGTCGGTATCGGCGAGAGGGATGACCTCCAGCAACTTGAGGTAGCGGGGCGGGTTGAAGAAGTGCGTGCCCAGGAAGTGGCGGCGGAACGCCGGCGAGCGGCCGGCGGCGATCTGGTGCACCGGCAGCCCGCTGGTGTTGGTGCTCACCACCGTGCCGGGCTTCCAGTGCGCTTCCACCCTCTCCAGCAGCTGCTGCTTGACCGCCAGGTCCTCCACCACCGCCTCGATGACCCAGTCGGCCTCGGCGATGCGGGCGAGGTGGTCTTCCAGGTTGCCCACCTCCACCAGCCGGGCGCGGGCGGGGGTGAAGAACGCCGGCGGCTGGGCTTGCAGGGCACGCTGCAGCCCGGCGGCGGCCAGACGGTTGCGGACCGGCGCGTCCTGCAGGGTCAGCCCCTGCCGGCGCTCGTCGTCGGTGAGGTCGGGGGGGACGATGTCCAGCAGCAGGACCGGCACGCCGGCATTGGCCAGGTGGGCGGCGATGGCGCTGCCCATCACGCCGGCGCCCAGCACCGCGGCCCGTCGGAGCCGTGCGCTCACAGGCGCTCCTCGCAGGGGAAACGGCACTTCCACTGTACTCCCTCCCTCCGGCGCCGGCAAGGCTTCCCGTCCCTCAGGGGACCAGGCGCAGCCGGGCGGCCTCCTCCTGGCGGATGCGCGCCGGGGAGAACGCCAGCGGGTGGTAGCGGCCGGCCGCCCACAGGGGGATGAAATCCCGGTAGTGCCGGTGAAACGGCAGCCCGCTCTGGCCGGTGGTGTGGACCGCGATGGAGCGGTCCCAGTCGGCCAGGTCCAGCACCTGCCGGTATGAGGCCACCACCACCTGGTCGAAGGTGGACAGGTCGAAGCCGGCGTTGTTGACGGTGAAGGCGTCGCCTCCCACCGGGGGCGCGGCGGCGTTGAAGATCCACGCCAGGGCCCGCACCCGTCCCAGGGGGTGCACGAAGACGGTGCGGTGAAGCCGCCCCCAGGTCCACCGGCCGGCGTCGGGCCCCAGGCGGCTGACCAGCAGGTCGTGGGCGCGGAGCAGGGCCTGCTCGATGGCCGCGTCCCGGCCGGCGGGCCCCCACCAGGGCGAGCGCGGCTGCGCCAGCAGGTTCAGCAGGGCCACCTGCCAGGCGTCGGCGTGGTCCAGGTAGCGGCGGTACAGGTCGCGGCCCAGCAGGTCCTCGAAGAGCACCGGCAGCAGGGAGACCCGGAAGGCCTCGTAGACGGCCGCCGCGCGGCTGTCGGGGCGGAGTGCCCCATCCCACCGCCGCAGCTCGGCCAGCAGCGCCCGCGCCCGCTCGTCGGACACCTGGACGTCCCGCAGGGCCCGGACCGTCTGCTGGCCCGGCAGGGAGAGGACGTCCTGCTGGATGGACGCCATCTGGTCCACCGTGGCCCGCCCGGAGGCGGCCAGCAGGTCCTCGATGCGCCGGGCCCTGAAGCCCGGATCCCACTCGGCGGCCAGGAAGTACGGGTAGGTCTCGGGGACGATGCGGTTGTTGGCGGTGACGATGTAGCCCCGCGCCGGGTTGCGCACGAAAGGCAGGCGGTCGAAGGGGATCTGGCCGGTCCATTCGTACTCGCCAGTCCACCCGGGCACTGGGACCATGCCCCGCCCGCGGGCGCGCACCGGGATGCGCCCGGGCAGCTGGTAGCCGATGGTGCCTCCGCGGTCGGCGTAGACGAAGTTCTGGGCGGGTTCCGACCACCACCGCAGCGCGTCGCGGAACTCCTCCCAGGTGCGGGCGCGGTCCAGCCGCAGCACCGATCCCGCGATGCGCCCCGGCTGGAGCGCCATCCACCGCAGGGCCACGAACGCGCCCAGCCCCTCCACCACCGAGTTCAGCAGCGGCCCGTGGCGCGTGATCCGCACCAGCAGGACCTCCGGCTGCGGCCGCCCCCGCACCCGGATCTCCTCCCGCACCACCCGCACCGGCTCCCAGGCGTCCCGGAACAGGTAGCGGGACGGGTCGGAGGGATCCAGCCGCTCCAGGTAGAGGTCCTGCACGTCCGGCCCGGCGTTGGTGACCCCCCAGGCGATCTCTTCGTTGTGGCCGATGACGACCCCCGGCACGCCCGGGAAGGTGGCCCCGACGACGTTGAACCCGCCCCCGGTCAGGTGCATCTCATACCACACCGAGGGCATGGCGATCTCCAGGTGGGGATCGTTGGCCAGCAGCGGTGCTCCCGTAGCGGTGCGGGAGGGGGCCACGGCCCAGTTGTTGCTGCCCACCGCCGGCACGACCGCGGCCGCCGCCAGCAGCCTCGCCACCGCGGCGGGGTCCAGCGCACGGTAGGCGCCCACGGCGTCGGGAGGGACGATGAGGGGCATGTCGGCCTGGTAAGGCGGCATCAGGGTCCGGGCCCCGTCCTCCCCGAAGCGGGCGATCAGGTGGGCGCGCAGCAGTTCGGCCTGCCAGTTGCCTCCCAGGACCCAGGCCATCAGCTTGGCGAAGGCCAGGCTGTCCACCGGCGTCCACGGCTCCGGGGCGGTCCGCAGGAGGGCGAACTCGAGCGGCAGCCGGCCGCGGTGGGTTTCCACGAACGCGTTGACCCCCCGGGCGTAGGCGTCCAGCGCCGCGGCGGTCTCGGGGTCCTGGATGGCCAGCTCGTCCTGGGCGGCCCGGCGCAGGCCCACGGTGCGCAGGAAGCGGTCGGTATCGAGGGTGACGGCCCCGAACAGCTCCGACAGGCGCCCGGACGCGGTGCGGCGATGCAGTTCCATCTGCCACAGCCGGTCCTGGGCGTGCACGTAGCCCTGGGCGAAGAACAGATCGTGGGCGTTCTCGGCGGTGATGTGAGGGATGCCCCAGCGGTCCCGCACCACCTCCACCGGCGCGCGCAGCCCTGGGACCCGGAGGGTTCCGCGGTCCTGGGGGAAGGCCCGGCGGACAGTGTAGACGCCCGCGGCGGCGGCAGCCACCAGCGCCACCAGCAGGAGGATCACGAGGGCCGCGACCAGGCGTCGCATGGGCAGGCACCGCGCCCTGTACCTAGGTTCGCAGTCGGCCCGCGGGGTTCCTCGCCCCCGGGTGCGGGAGCGTGTGGTAGACTCGACCCCGATGGCGGCATCCGATCCCCGGCAGGCCCTGCGGGTCCCCAAGGTGCGGGCCGCGGTGGTGGCGGCGGCCGCCAGCGTGGGCATCCTCGCCTTCAAGGGCGCCGCCTACCTGCTCACCGGGTCGGTGGCCATCCTGTCGGACGCCGCCGAGTCCGTGGTGAACGTGGTGGCCGCCAACGTGGCCCTGGTCAGCCTCGTGGTGGCGGTGCGGCCGCCCGACGCCGGCCACCAGTACGGCCACGGGAAGGCCGAGTACATCAGCGGGGCCACCGAGGGCGTGCTCATCTGTGCCGCGGGGGCGTGGATCGTCGTGACCGCCGTGCGCCGGCTGCTTCACCCCGTGCCGCTGCAGTGGCTGGATGCGGGCGCCGCCATCGTGGGGGTGGCCACGGCGGCCAACTACCTGGTGGCCCGCTTCCTGCTGCGCATCTCCCGGGAGGCGGGCTCCATGGCGCTCGAAGCCGACGCCCGCCACCTCCAGGCCGACGTGCTCACCTCGCTGGCGGTGCTGGCAGGGCTGGGTCTGGTGTGGCTGACCGGGCGCCAGTGGTTGGACCCGGTGGTGGGCGGCGCGGTGGGCCTGCACGTGCTGCGCATGGGCGCGGCGGTGACGCGCCAGGCCGTGGGCGGGCTGATGGACAGCAGTCTGCCTCCCCACGAAGAGGAAGCGATCCGCCAGGTCTTGGACGCCCACCGGGAGCAGATCGTGGACTACCACGCGCTGCGGGCCCGCCGGGTCGGCTCCGACCGGTTCATCGACCTGCACCTGGTCCTGCACCGGAGCATGTCCGTGGGCCAGGCCCACGCCCTGTGTGACCACCTGGAAGAGCACATCCGCGAGGTCCTGCCCGGCACCGACATCACCATCCACGTGGAGCCCTGCGCGCCGGCCTGCTCCCGCTGCGCCCCGCAGGCGGGCTTGACAGGCGTCCCCAGGCCGGTATGATTTAGGCAAACCTAAATTAGGCGAGCCTAAAGGAGCATTTCTTTCCCCCATGGGGATGCAGGCCCTGGTCAATCTTCTGGCTCGACGCCCCCGGCGCCGTTCCGGCGGGCCCGACCCCGGACGGCGGAACCTGTTGCGGGCGGGGCTGGGCGCCCTGGGCGGGATGGCAGCAGCCTCCCTGGCCCCGGCGCTGCGGGCGGTGGCCGCGCCGGGCTCGGAGGGACATTCCCTCGGACACCCCCACGCCAACCTGACGGTGGGAGAGGTGAACCTCCGTCGGGTAGGCTTTGACCCGTTGGCGTTCCTCACCACCTGGGACCGGGGCGTCGTCCGGCGCCTGCCCGACGGTCGGGTCCTGCGGGAGTTCAAGATCGTCGCCTACGACCGCGAGATCGAGATCGCCCCGGGGCTGCTGTTCCCCGCCTGGACGTTCAACGGCACCGTGCCCGGCCCCACCCTGCGCGCCACCGAGGGGGACCGGGTGCGGGTGCACTTCATCAACGCCGGCACCCACCCCCACACCATGCACTTCCACGGCATTCACACCGCCGAGATGGACGGGGTGCCCGGCGTCGGGCCGGGGGAGATCCGCCCCGGCGGCTCCTTCACCTACGAGTTCGACGCCATCCCCTTCGGCCTGCACCTGTACCACTGCCACGCCCTGCCGCTGAAGCGCCACATCCACAAAGGGCTGTACGGCGTGTTCATCGTGGACCCCCGGCAGGGGCGGCCTCCGGCCCGGGAGCTGGTCATGGTGATGAATGCCTTTGACACCAACTTCGACGGCGAGAACGAGGTGTACGCCGCCAACACGGTGGCCTTCTACTACGCCCGTCACCCGATCCGGGTGCGCCGCGGCGAGCTGGTCCGCATCTACCTGGTGAACATGACCGAGTTCGACCCCATCAACTCCATCCACATCCACGGCAACTTCTTCCACGTGTACCGGACGGGCACGTCGCTGACCACCGCCGAGTACACCGACACCATCATGCTCTGCCAGGCCGAGCGGGCCATCCTGGAACTGCGCTTTCCCTACCCCGGCCGGTACATGTTCCACGCCCACCAGAGCGAGTTCACCGAGCTGGGGTGGATGGGGATGTTCGAGGTGACCGATGGCGACGTCTGAGGACCGCCCCCCGGAGCCGGCGGCCGGAGGGCGGGCGCTGCGGCGGTGGGCGTGGGGCATCCTGCCCCTGGTCCTGCTGGCCGTCCTGGTGGGGGTGTTCCTGCGGGTGGGCGTGCGGGGGGTGTTTCAGACCGCCGTGCCGCCGGTGGAGGAGTTGGCCATCGAGCGAGTGGTCCTGCGGCCGGGGACCATCGTGATCCACCTGGTCAACAGCGGCCCCCAGCCTGTCACCGTCAGCCAGGCCCTGGTGGACGAGGCCTACTGGCAGTTCACCATCTCGCCGGATGCCACCATCCCGCGGCTGGGGCGCGCCACCGTCACCCTCGCCTATCCGTGGGTGGAGGGCGAGAGTCACCGCCTGCGGGTGCTGAGCTCCACGGGCGTGGTCTTCGAGCGCACCATCGAGGTCGCCACCCCCACCCCCACGCCCGACGCCCGCTACCTGACCACCTTCACCCTCCTGGGGACCTACGTGGGGGTGGTCCCGGTGGCCCTGGGGCTGCTGTGGCTGCCGTTTCTGCGGGAACTGCCCGAGCGCTGGATGGGGTTCTTCCTGAGCCTGACCGCCGGATTGCTGCTGTTCCTGGGCGCGGACGCCGTCGCCGAAGCCCTGGACCTGGCCGCGTCCGTGCCGTCCGCCTTCCAGGGCGTCGGGCTGGTCCTGCTGGGGGTGGTGGGGGCGGCGGTGATCCTGGCGGCGGTGGGGCGGCGGGTGGCGGGGGAGGGGCTCTCCCGTCGGCTGGCCCTGGCCACCTTCGTCGCCCTGGGAATCGGCCTGCACAACCTGGGCGAGGGGCTGGCGATCGGCGCGGCGTACGGCGCCGGCAAGGTCGCGCTGGGCACGTTTCTGATCCTGGGGTTCGCCGTCCACAACACCACCGAGGGGCTGGCCATCGTGGCCCCGGTCTCCCGGGATCCCCTGCGCCTGCGCACCCTCGCGTGGTGGGGCGCCCTGGCCGGAGCCCCCACCATCGCGGGGGCGTGGGTGGGCGGCCTGGCCTACTCGCCGGTCCTGGGCACCCTGTTCCTGGCCGTGGGAGCGGGCGCCATCTTCCAGGTGGTGTATGAGATCATCCGGCTGATGGGCGGCGGGCGCGCGTCCGCCGGCTACCAGGTCGCCGGGTTCGTCGCCGGCCTGCTCGTCATGTACCTCACGGGCCTGCTGGTGGCGGTGTGAGGAGTCCGGCGGGGGCCCGGTCCGGGAGGGGTCGGCGATGCTGACCCAGGCGGTGCAGGACTACCTCAAGGCCATCTACAAGATGCGCCGGGACGGCGAGGTGACGACCTGCGATCTCGCCCGCCGGCTGCGGGTGGCCCCCGCGTCGGCGACCCTCATGGTCAAGAAGCTGGCCCGCCTGGGGCTGGTGGAGCACACCCCGTATCGGGGTGTGCGCCTCACTCCGGGAGGCGAGCGGGCGGCGCTGGAGGTGATCCGCCACCACCGGCTGCTGGAACTGCTGCTGGCGCGGCTCGGGGTGGCGCTGGACCGGGTGGACGCGGAGGCCGAGCGGTTGGAGCACGCGATCTCCGAGGAACTCGAAGAGCACATCGCGCGGTCCCTGGGCGAGCCCACCCACGATCCCCACGGCGACCCGATCCCGACCCGCGAGGGCGCGCTGCGCGACGAGCACCACCCGCTGCTGGCCGATCTGGCCGCGGGGCGGCGGGGCGTGGTGGCGCGCGTCAGCGACCGCGACCCGGCGATCCTGCGGTCGCTGGCCCAGCAGGGGCTGCTGCCCGGAGCGGCGGTGCGGGTGGAGAAGGTGGACGCCGACGGGTGGGTGGAGGTGCGCGTCGGCCGCGCCCGCGCCCGGGTGGGTCCGGAGCAGGCCCGCGCTGTCTACGTGATGGCGGCGCCGCCCCGACCCGCGGTCCCCGCCGGGTCCTGAGGTGTCGCCGCGCGCTCCCGCCGTTTGACATGCCCGGGGCGGGTCGCTATACTCTCCACAAATCATCTGGATGGGTGCCACGGCCGCGCCGGAGCGCGGCGCCTTCGGGCCCTCCCTGATGCGCGAACGCACCGCCACGTCGCAGCACCCACGCAGGAGCGCACCCGGCCGCCATGGCGCCACCTGAGTACGCGGTGAGGAGAGACGGAACCGACAGGCCCGGCGAGACCTCGCTGGGCCTGTGCGTTTGCCGGCCGCCGCGGCGCCGGGGAGGGACTGGCGGCGCGGAAGCGCGGGCATGGACACAGGCACCGGCGCCCGGCGGGCCGGCGGAGCGGGAGCGTGAGGCCAGATGAACACGGTGTACGAGTACCTGCAGGAGGCGCGCCACGACCGGCGGCTGCGCCGGACCACCCACCACTACATCTCCGACATGATCGAGTACTACGGCCGGGACCGGGTGTTCGAGGGAATCTACGGCATGGAAAAGCAGCTGGATGCCATCGTGGCCTACTTCCGGGCGCACTCGCTGTCCATGGAGCGCCGCCTGCTGCTGCTGGTGGGCCCGCAGGGGTCCGGCAAATCCATGACGGTGGACCACCTCAAGCGCAAGCTGGAGGAATACTCGCGCACCGCCGACGGGGCCCTGTACGCCGTGGCCGGGTGCCCCTTCCACCAGCACCCCTTCGACCTGGTGCCGCCGGAGGTGCGGGAGGACTACCACATTGCCTGGCATGAGGAGGCGGTCCCCTGCCCGGTGTGCGACCGGCTGATCGCCCGCCACGGCGGGTGGAAGCGGGTGCCGGTGGAGCGCATCTACATCTCCGCCCGGGACAAGGTCGGCGTGGCCAAGCACACCCCCACCGACCTGCGGCGGGAAGACATCACCAACTTCGTGGGCAACATCAACTTCGCCATGCTCAAGGAGCGCGGGTCCACCTACGACCCCGAGGCCTATGACTTTGAGGGAAAGATCATCTGGGCCAACCGGGGGATCCTGGACTGGACCGAGGTCTTCAAGAGCCGCCGCCAGCTCCTGTCCCTGCTGCTGGAGCTGATCCAGTCCAAGCGCATCGACCTGGCCAACTTCCCCACGGTGCACGTGGACGAGGTGGTCATCGGGCACAGCAACTATCCCGAGTACCTGGTGTTCGTGTCCGAGGACATCATGGAGCCTCTGCGGGGGCGCATCCACAAGATCGACTTCCCCTACAACGTGGACCTGGAGGGCGAGAAGAAGATCTACAAGACCCTCATCGAGCGGGCGAACCGCATCCGGGGAGAGGAAAAGCACGTTCCCGAAGACGTCTACGAGCTGGCGGCGCGGTACGCCCTCAAGACGCGGGAGGACTCCCAGGGGCTGCGGGGCCTGTCCCCGCGGTTCTTCGAGGACGCCTTCTCCTACGCCTACACCCTGGCCGGCCGGTGCATCGACCTGGACACCATCTCGGCGGCCATCGAGCGGACCTTCGAGCACCAGTCCATGAAGGACCTGAACCTCAAGGAGCTGCTCAAGCAGTTCGAGGAGACCAAGGCCGAGTTCATCAACCGCAAGGTGGACCTCATCGTGGAGGAGATCGTCCCCACCCACTTCTACGACTACGGCCAGAACCTGTACCTGAACTACCTGGAGGCGGCGTCCCGCAACGTGGCCGGCGAGCCCCTGTCTCCCACCGAGAAGGAGCTGGTGGAGGAGGTGGAGGGGATCATGGTGGCCAAGCGGCAGATCAGCCGCCAGGGCCGGGTGGCCTTCGAGAACGTGCTGCTGGAGCGCAAGGCCGAGCTGGCGCGCATGAGCTACCGGGACAACGAGCACCTCCGGTCGGCCATCAACGAGATCGTCTTCAACAAGATCAAGAACCTCCTGCGCCTGTACGAGAAGAGCGAGGAGCTGGACCACACCGGGCAGGAGCTGCTGGGGCTGCTGTACCGCAGCGCCGTGGCCCAGTACGGGTACTGCGAGGTGTGCGCGCGCTCACTGTTCAAGGTGCTGGGGCGCAGCGTGTAGGAGGGTGCGGGGTGAGGATTCACCGGGGGCGCATCGCCCAGTACAAGCACGACCAGCTGCTGCGGGAGTACCTCAAGCAGCACCTCCACGAGCTCATCCAGCAGAAGGAACTCATCGTGGACGGCAAGGTCAAGACCCCCATCACCACCCTGGACCTGCCGCGGCTCAAGTACGGGGAGGACTCCCCGGTGCTGGCCCGCGGCTCGGGCCAGGGCGGGCGGGGCGGCGGCGCCGGCGGAGGCGGCGCGGCGGGAGGGGACGACGAGATCCAGGTCCTGGGGGGCCTGCTGGGGGGCGACCACCACGGGCGCGAGGTGCGGGTGGAGCTGGACTTCGACGAGTTCGTCCGCCTGGCCCAGGAAGTCCTGCTGGAGGAGATCCAGCTGCCGGTGTTCCACGAGCCGTCCCGCTCGGGCGAGGTGCGCGCCGACGCCCTGCCGGAGCTGGACGACCTGGACCGGATCGGCCTGCGGCCCGACCTGAACCTGGAGGAGACCATGCTCCACGCGCTGCTGCGCAACATCCGGGAGCGGGGGCGGGCGGAGTTCGATGTGGAGCTGGCCCAGGACGGGTGGTACTTCGTGGAGGACCCCGCCGCCTACGAGAACCACCGGTCGGTGGAGGTGTACGTGCTGGACATCTCGGGCTCGATGCGCGGCGAGTACCTGGCTCTGGTGCGCAAGACCATCTTCGTCCTGTGGTACTATCTGGAGCGCCGCTATCCGACCAACCTGCGGCGGTATGTGGTGTTCCAGGACGTGGCCGAGGAGAAGACCCGGGACGAGTTCTTCTGCGTCGAGAGCAGCGGCGGGACCCACATCTCCTCCGGGTTCGAGAAGGCCATGGAGCTGCTGCAGGGGGTGACGGAGCACGATCGGTTCCTGTTCCTGTTCACCGACGGCGAGACCAGCAGCGGCGACTTCGACCTGGCCAAACGCCGGTTCGAGGAGGCCCTGGGCCGATTCGACCTGGTGTGCTACGGGCACGTGAACCCCGGAGGGCGGGGGGTAGGCGGGTTCTCCGAGTTCGTCCAGGATGCGTCGCGCCGCCTCCCGCGGGTGGTGTTCGCCAACCTGACCGACGCCGAGGCCATCCGCTCCACCCTCGGGCAGTTCCTCACCTGCCTGCGCCGGGAGCGGCCGGGAGGCCAGCCGTGGACGCCTACCGCGCCATCATCGAGCGCATAGACACCCTCGCCCGGCAGCGCGGGCTGTCCTTCGATCCGGTCTACTTCCGCCTCACCGACAGCGACGAGATCGCGGAAGTGGCCAGCATGGGCCTGCCCAACCGGTTCATCCACTGGTACTGGGGCGGCGCCTACAAGGAGCTGGTGGTCCAGCAGAACAAGGAACTGTTCAGCATCCTGGAGCTGGTCCTGAATACCCGCCCCTCCTATGCCTTCCTGCGGCGCGCCAACACCTACCTGCAGAACGTGCTGGTCATCGCCCACGTATTCGGCCATGTGGACTTCTTCCGGAACAACCACTGGTTCGCCAAATCCAACAAGAACATGCTCAACGAGGCGGAGCGCCACGCCCGGCAGATCCGCAAGTATGAGGCCCAGTACGGGCGGGAGAAGGTGGAGGAGCTGCTGGACGCCCTGCTCACCGTGGCGGGCACCGTCAACGCCTTCGAGCGCAATCCCGCCGAGCGCCGCAAGCGGCTGATCTACTACCTGGAAGAGAAGGCGCCCCTGGACCCCTGGGAGCACCACGTCCTGCAGATGATCCGGGAGGAGTCCGAGTACTTCGACCTCATCCAGCGGACCCACATCACCAACGAGGGGTGGGCCACCTTCATCGAGGCGGAACTGTTGCGGGACATCCTGGACACGCCCGCCTGGGCCACCCTGAGCGTCCAGCTGTCCAACCGGCCGGCCCCCTACACCATCGGCTACGCCCTGTTCCGGCGGGTCACGCGCGAGCGGGGGTTCGAGGCGGCGCTGGAGATCCGCGCCTACTACGAGGACATCCGGTTCATCGACGAGGTCCTCACCGACGACCTGGTGCGCCGGCTGGACCTGTTCGTCTACGATCCCAAGGACCGCCAGAAGAGCTACGACCTGCAGCAGGTCAAGGACATGCTCATCGCCCAGAAGCTGTACAAGGGCGAGCCCCACCTCGAGGTGGACCCCGCCTCCACCCCCCGGGAGCTGGTCCTGGTCCACCCCGAGGAGGACCGGCGGCTGGACCCCAAGCGGGTGGGGCTGTTCCTGCGCGCCGTGCACAGCCTGTGGCGCAACCCGGTGAAGCTGCGGACGGCGGGCAAGGTGTACGCCTACGACCGGCGGGGGCTCAGCACGGCGTGACGGCCGGCGGCGCGGGCCCGCGGCCCCGCGGCGTCCCCCTCCGGGTGGGAGGCGGGGGGCCGTTCACCACATGGTGAGCCCGCCGTCCACCACCAGTGTCTGCCCGGTGATGTAGCTGGCCCGGGGCGAGGCCAGGAAGACCACGGCCTGGGCGACTTCCTCGGGCTCCGCAAACCGGCCCACCGGAATCCGCCGGACGATCCTCTCGCGCTCCTCGACGCTGAGGTCCGCGTGCATGGCGGTCTCGGTATAGCCCGGGGCGACGGCGTTGACCCGCACCCGCGGGGCCAGCGCCCGCGCCAGGGTCTTGGTGAGGGCGATCAGCCCGCCCTTGCTGGCGGCGTAGGCGGGGGCGCTGCCGCCGGTCAGCCCCCGGATGCTGGCCACGTTGACGATGGCGCCCCCGGACTCCCGCAACGCGGGGGCGGCCGCCTGGCTGCAGGCGAAGGCGCCGGTCAGGTTGGTGGCCAGCACCGCCTCCCAGTCGGCGATGCTCACCTGCTCCAACGCGGCCCGGATGGTGATCCCGGCATTGTTGACCAGGACGTCCAGACGTCCCCACCGCTCCAGGACCGTGGCCACCAGCCCGGCCGCGTCCTCCGGACGGGAGACGTCGGCCCGCAGGGCCACGGCGCGCCGCCCCGACCGGCGCAGGGCGTCGGCCACGGCTTCGGCCTCGGCGGCGTGATGCGCGTAGGCCACCGCCACCGCGGCCCCCTCCCGGGCCAGCGCGGCCGCGATGGCCCGGCCGATCCCGCGGCCGCCCCCGGTGACGATGGCGGTCTTGCCGATGAACTCCACACTGGCTGGATTGACCGCCGGACGCGCGCAGTCCTACCGGGCGCGGGATGCGACGCACGGGCCCGGGCCGCGCACAGGCGGGCAGGAGATGTGCCGGAGCGGCCGGGGCGCCCTAGTGGACGGTGCCCTTGAAGTCGGAGGGCTTGACCTTCTCCAGGAACTTGCGGAACTCTTCCATCTCCTGGTCCAGCGGCTTCTTGAGGGCGATGGCCTGTTCGGCCACCTGGGGGGTGACGAAGATGGGAGCGTCCGTCCGCAGGGCCAGGGCGATGGCATCGCTGGGCCGGGAGTCCACCACGACCGGCGAGCCGTTGGCCGCCAGGTGGATTTCGGCAAAGTAGGTGCTGTCCCGGACCTCGGTGACCACCACGCGGGTGACGATGGCCGACAGAGCCTTGAGGATGGAACGCAGCAGGTCGTGGGTCATCGGGCGCGGAGGCTTCACGCCCTGCAGCTCCATGGCAATGGCCGTGGCTTCGGCCTGCCCGATCCAGATGGGCAGCGCCATGGTCTCCGCCTGGTCGACCAGCAGCACGACGGGGTTCATCTGCTGGTCGAGGGCGACACCGCGGACCTTCATGAGGACCACAGGAAAGCCTCCCTCGCCGCGTTCATTATACCCGCTGCTTCCGGCAGCGTCAAAAGCCGCGGCCGGCGCTGCCGGTGAGGCTGTATTAACCCTATGCCCGCCCTCTTCCTCCTCTAGCCCCTCCACAGCGTACTCGGGGATCCGCACGATCGTGTCACAAGGCGTGCCGGGGGCCCGCGGGGAATGACCGTCTTGTGGGGTGGGACGGCATTCGCCTGGCGGCGGCGGTGACCGCGGGCCGGCTGGCCGCATCCCTCAGCCGGCGGCTGCGCCTGGGGGGCGGGACGACCATGCCGGGGCGCGTCGCCCGCGCCCTGCATCCCCAGGTGGTCTCCCGGCTGGCCGCCGGCCTCCGCCGCGGGTGCGTGGTGGTCACCGGGACCAACGGCAAGACCACCACCGCCCGCCTGATTGGCCACATCCTCGCCCGGGCGGGGATCCCGGCGGCGCACAACCGCGCCGGCGCCAACCTGGCCGCGGGGATCGTCGCCGCCCTGGTGGAGCGCTCCGGCTGGACGGGCCGGCCGCGGGTGGACGCCGGCATCTTCGAAGTGGACGAGGCCACGGTTCCCCTGGTGTGGGCGCCGCTGCGGCCGCGGGTCGCCGTGCTGTGCAACCTGTTCCGCGACCAGCTGGACCGCTACGGCGAGATCGACCTGGTGTCATCCCGGTGGCGGACGGCGCTGGCGCAGGACCCCGGGGAGGCGGTGGTGGTCTACAACGCCGACGACCCGCTGGTGGCCGACGTGGGGCGGACCCTCCCCCGGCAGGTTCCCTTCGGGATCGCCGACGCCTCCTGCGGGGCGGGCACTCTGGAGCATGCGGCCGATGCCCGCTACTGCTACCGCTGCGGGCAGCCCTACCAGTACGCGGCGGTCTACTTCGGCCACATGGGCCAGTACCGCTGTCCCCGATGCGGCGTGCGGCGGCCGGAGCCGGTGGTGGCGGCCCGGGACGTGGACCTGGAGGGCCTGCGGGGGACGGCGTTCACCCTGTCCACGCCCGCGGGGGAGCGGCGGGTGCGGACGGTGCTGCCGGGCCTGTACAACGTGCACAACGTGCTGGCCGCGGCGGCGGCCTGCCTGCAGCTGGGAGTGCCCCTGGAGCAGATCGCCGCGGCCGTGGAGGAGTTCCGGCCGGCCTTTGGCCGGGCCGAGCGGGTGCGGGTGAACGGCCGGGAGGCCGTGCTGCTGCTGGCGAAGAACCCCGCGGGGTTCAACGAGGTCCTGCGGACCGTGCTGCACCCCCAGTCGGTGAGCGGGGGACAGCCTGTCTTGCTGGTGGCCATCAACGACCTGACCGCCGACGGCCGGGACGTGTCCTGGCTGTGGGACACGGACGTCGAGATGCTGGCCGGTCGGGTGGGGAGGGTGGTCGTCAGCGGGCTGCGGGCCTACGACATGGCGGTCCGCCTGAAGTACGCCGGCCTCCCTGCCGGGTCCCTGCGGGTGCAGCCCGATCTGGCTGCGGCCTGGGAGGAGGCCGTGGCAGCCGCCGACGGCCCCGTTTACGCGTTGCTGACCTACACCGCCTTGCTGAACCTGCGGGAGATCCTCCGCCGGCGGGGGCTGGTGCGGGGGTTCTGGGAAGACTAGGCCGCTGCTATAGTGGTCCCGGCATGGATCTGCGGATCTGCCACCTGTATCCGGACCTGCTCAACCTCTACGGGGACCGGGGCAACCTGACGGTCCTGGTCACCCGGGCGCGCTGGCGGGGGATCGTCGTCGCCGTGGACGCGGTGGGGATCGGCGACCCGCTGCCGGTGGGGCGGCACGACCTGTACCTCATCGGCGGGGGCGAGGACCGCCAGCAGCGCCTGGCCGCCGCCGACCTGACCACGCGCAAGGCCGACGCGCTGCGGGAGGCCGCCGGGCGGGGGGCCGTCGTCCTGGCCATCTGCGGGGGGTACCAGCTGCTGGGCCACTCGTACCGCCCCGCCGCCGGCGAGGAGCTGGTCGGCGTCGGCCTGCTGGACGTGGTGACCGTGCACCCGGGCCCGCAGGCCAGGCGTCTGATCGGCAACGTGGTGGTCCGGTGCCCGCTGCTGGGAGGCGCGGCCCTGGTGGGGTTTGAGAACCACGGGGGCCGCACGTACCTGGGCCCGGGTGCCGCCCCGCTGGGCCGGGTGGTCGTGGGTTCCGGCAACAACGGCGAGGACGGTACCGAGGGCGCGGTGTCCGGGCACGTGTACGGCACCTACCTGCACGGACCGCTGCTGCCCCGCAATCCGGCGTTCGCCGACCACCTGCTCGCGGCGGCCCTGCGGGTGCGCCACGGGGATGTGTCCCTGGCGCCCCTGACCGACGATCTGGAGGCCGCGGCACACGCTGCCGGGGTGGCCCGGGCGACGGGCACGCGTCCCTGATGACCTCCTCCCGGACCATCCGCGGGACCGTCCTGCGGGTCACGCTGGTGGTCGCCCTGACCGAGCTGGGTTTTGCCACGGTCGTCCCCCTGCTGCCCCTGCACCTGACCGAGCACCTGGGAGCCAGCGTGCGCCTGGTGGGGGTGGTGGTGGCCACGTTTGCGCTGGTGGAAACCGTCTTCAAGGCCGCCTGGGGATCGGCGGCCGACCGCCTGGGCCGGCGGCCGCTGATCGTCGCGGGGCTGCTGCTGGGCAGCGTGGCGCCCCTGGTGATGTCGGTCCTGCGCCGGCCGCTGTGGTTTGTGCCCCTGCGGGTGGTGGACGGCATCGGGTCCTCCGCGGTGTGGCCGGCGGCCACCGCCATCGTCGCCGACGTCACCCCGCCCGACCGCCGGGCCACCGCCATGGGCGCGGTGAACATGGGGTTCCTGGCGGGCCTGGCGTGCGGCCCGGCGCTGGGGCTGTTCGTGGCCGGCCTGGCGGGATCGTACCGGTGGGGGTTCTACCTGGCCAGCGCCCTGCTGATGGGAGCGGCGGTGCTGGCGCTGGTCGCCCTGAATGGCACGGATCGCCGGAGCGACGGTCTGCCGCCGCTGACGGCGGTGGGGTACCATGGCACGATGCCCCCGCCGCGGCTCGCGGACGTGGTGGGCGAGGTGCGGTTGTCGCCGGCGCTGGTGGCGATGCTGGGGGCGGCGTTCGTGCAGATGTTCAGCGCCGGGCTGCTGGCCCCCATCCTCGCCATCTACGCCCGGCGCGTGGTGGGCCTGTCCGAACACGCCATCGGCGCGCTGTTCCTGCTCGTGGTCCTGGCGGTGGCGGCGGCGTCGGTGCCCGCCGGGCGCCTGGCGGACCGCTGGGGCAAGCGCCGCGTGGTCCTGTGGGGCATGGGCATCGGCGCCGCAGGCATGTGGCTCCTGCCGCTTTCCACCCGCCTGCCCGTCCTGGCCGCTGCGGCGGCGCTGCTGGGGGTAGGGTATACGATCGCCACGCCCGCCTACCACGCGCTGGTCAGCCAGCTGGCGCCCCCCGGTCGGGTGGGGCTGGCGATGGGCGCGTCGCAGACCGCCGAAGGTCTGGGGCTGGTGCTGGGGCCGCTGCTGGGCGGGCTGCTGTGGGACGTCGCCGGCTACCGTGCGCCGTTTCTGGCCAGCGCCGCACTGCTGACGGCGGGGACGGCAGGGCTGGGCGCTACCCTCCGCCGGATGCGGGGCGCACCGGTCGGGACGCCCACACGGCGCTGAGGACCATCAGCCCCCCCACCGCCTGGGCCGGAGTCAGGGGTTCGTGCAGGAGAAGGACTCCCAGCACGGCGGCGACCACCGGCTCCAGGGTGGCGATGAGGCTGGCCCGGCCGGGTTCGAGCACGCGCAGTCCGGCCAGGTACAGCAGCTGCGGAGCCGCCGTCGCCGCCACCGCGAGGTACGCGAGGGCCGCCCACGCCTGGGGGGGATGGTCGGTACCGATCTGCCCCGCGGCAGCCGCCGCCGTCCCCAGCGTCACCGCTCCGACACCCAGACCGTAGGTGAGGGTGGGCATCGGGGGGTACCGGGAGAGGGCGATCTTGCCCAGGATGCTGTAGAGGGCATACGTCAGCCCCGCCGCCAGCCCGGCCAGCGCCCCGCGCACGGGCACCCGCAGGGTGGACAGGTGTCCGCCGCTCACCACCAGCGCGCATCCCGCGAATGCCAGCGCCACCGCGGCCGCCCTGCGGGCGGTGAGGCGCTCGCCGAACACCGCCGCCGACAGCAGGACCACGAACGCCGGCGCGGTGTACAGCAGCAGCGCAGCGGTCGCCACCGAGGTTTCCCTGATGGCGTACAGGTACACGAAGAAGAAGGCGGCAAAGCTGACCAGTCCGAAGACGGCGAACAGCGGCAGGTCGGAAGTCCGCACCCGCAGCTGCCGCGGATGCGCGCGGGCGGTCAGCGCCAGCAGAACGACGAAGGCCATCGCCGCCCGGTAGAAGGCCGCCTCCAGGGGCTGCACGCCGGCCGCAAAGGCCACCCGGCCGGCCATGCCCAGGCTGCCCCACAGGACCGCCGCGGCCGCCACCAGCGCGGGGCCCCGGCGGTCGGCCGGAACGACCGGACCGACCGGGCTCATCGGGCCGGGGGAGGCTCCTCGATGAACAGTTCGTTCTGACGCTGGAAGCCGTTGAGCAGCAACCGCAGGTAGGGGCTGTCGTACTGGCTCCGATACGCCTGCAGCGCGAGGTGCTTGGCGGCCAGCAGGTCCGGGGACAGCGGGTACGACGCCCACCGCACGGCATCCCGCAGGCGGGGCGGAGGCAGCAGCGGGCGGTTCGGCGCGTACCGCAGCGGCCGGGGGAAGTCGGGGGCGTGGATGAGCACCCCGTAGCGGCGGGGTCGGCTCAGGCCCGCGGCGGCCGCACGGTCCAGCGCCAGCGTCACAAAGGTGTGCACGGCCTGGTGGTCCGGATGCTCATCCGCGAGCGCGTGGGTGATGACCACGGTGGGCCGCACCCGGAGGGTCACCTCGGCCAGCACATCCACCAGGTCTTCGCCGGTGTAGGGGGAGCCGGGGCGGTAGGCGTGACCGTAGGGAGACGCGGACACCCGGGTGAACGGCGAGGTGTACGGGCGGCCGCGGTCCCAGTGGTCGGTGAGGAGCCTGTCCAGGCCGCGGTCGGGATAGCCCAGGAAGACCACGGAGCCGGCGGGCACCCCCAGGCGCTGGAGGGCCAGCAGCGACTCCCGCTGCCGGAGGCGTCCCTCGCGCAGATAGTCGGCGGGCCGCGGGCGCGGCCGCCGGCCCAGGAGCGCCGCCGACAGCCGGTTTCCGTCGCCGTTGGTGACGATCACCACCGTCACGGCGGCACCGGCCCGCCGGGCGGCGGCCATATAGCCGCCCGCGCCCAGCGTCTCGTCGTCGCTGTGGGCGGCCACCACCAGGACGCGGTCGGTGGGCCGCGGCGAGGGCACCTGGCCCAGGTGGGCCGCCGACGTCGGCCCCGCGAACAGTCCCCACAGCACGTGCACCATGACCACCACCACCGCCACCGCCGGACCGACCCGGCGCGCCGTCGCCGCGCGGCGCACCACCGGAGAGGGCAGCGCAATCTCCTCCGCCGCCCGCAGCTTCGCCCGGTAGCCCCTGACCAGCCCGTACTTGTCTTCCTTGCGCCGGTGGGACACGCCATCCAGGACGATGTCGGCCACTTGCCACCGGCCCCGCCGCGCCAGCCCGTTGAGGAAGCGCTCCAGTCCGAAGCCCACCCGCTGGAGGTGCGGGTGGGCCAGCAGGACCCAGGTCGGAAGAGCCCGCTGTCCGCTGAGGCCGGGCAGGACCGCCTGCAGCCGGTCCCCACCCAGGGTCCCGACGACCATGTCGGCTTCCCCGGTCAGCACGGGGGAGGCCAGGGCATCCACGTGGTCCGGGCGCAGGCCGAGCAGATCGGCATCCAGCAGCACCGTGACCGCGTGGTGCGCCCGGGCCGCCCCGGCCAGCACGGCCCCGGCCTTGCCCACGGTCCGGGAAAGCTCCACCACCACGTCGGCGCCGGCCCGCCGGGCGGCCTGAGCCGTGCCGTCGGAGGACCCGTCGGACACCACGATCACTTCCGCCACATGCGACGCCGCCCGGGCCGCCCGGACGACCTCGCCGATGGTGGGTTCCTCGTTCAGGGCGGCGATGACCACCGAGGCCTTCATCGGCGCACCCCGGGGCGTCCGGCCAGCGCGTACCACCCGTCGCCCACCCGCCGGTGGCTGATGACCTGCAGCCCACGGCCCCGCAGGCGCTGCACCACGGCGGCCCGCAGCCAGTCCGGCAGGGTCCCGGCGGACGAGAAGGCCACGACCAGGCGGCCACCCGCGGCCACGACCCGGGCGAGCTCGCCGATGGGCGGGGGCGCGTTGTGCTGCACTACCAGGTCGAACGCGCCGTCGGCAAACGGCAACCGGCCGGCGTCGGCACACACCAGCCCGAGTCCGGGCAGGCGCCCCCGGGCGCGGAGCAGCATGGGCAGCGACTGATCGCACGCCACCACCGACGCCGCCGGAAACCGCCGCGCCAGGGCTGAGGCGGCAAATCCCGTGCCGGTGCTCACGTCCAGAATCCGCCGCGGCGAGACATCCACCACCGACAACGCGTCGTCCAGCGCGATCCCGTAGTGGGGGCAGCAGGCGATGTGCGCATCGTAGCCCGCCGCCAGACGGGCGTAACGACGCCGGCTCCACCGGGCGGCCAGGACGTGCACGGCGGGGACATCGGCCAGCGCCAGCAGCAGGTAGCCCAGGTCGGTGGCCGCGGCGGCGATCATGGGTCACGCCCATTATACTCTTCTCTCCCCCGGAGGCGGAGGGCCCACAAGGTGTGGACGGGCGCGGGAGGGGGAACTGCCGCGCCGTCGGCGTCGCTGTAAGGGGTGGAGGGGGAGGAGAGGAGGGAGGAGACATGATCCGCGCAAGTGGTATGCTGGGCGCCGTGGCCATGATCCTGGCGGCGGCTGCGGTGTGGGCCGGGATTCCGCCGGCGGCGCAGGCGGCGACGGCCGCGCCGGCACCGTTCAGCATCCAGGCGAAGGTCCTGCAGGTGGGGAGGGGCTGGGTGCAGGTGCAGGTCCTGAAGGTGACGGCGGGGACGCTGAAGGTCAACGCCCGACTGCGGATCCTCGAGACGGCGAAGACGAGGTACCTCCGGGCGGGCCAGGCGGCATCGGCCAAGGACCTGAAGGTCGGGGAGACCGTGGAGGTGGTCGGGACGGTCGTCCGCAGCGGGAAGACCACGACCTACCAGGCGACCACGGTCAGCATCGTGCGGTGAGCGGACGGGACGGTTGACGGACGCGGGAGACACGTCCGCGCCCGGTCGCCATGTCGGATGTGCCCGGGGAACTGGCAGCGCCCGTGGACGCCGGCGATCGCGTGGCGGCGAGCCCGGAGGCATCCCGAGAGGCCTTCGCGGCCTTGCTGACTGCCTGCTGGGACCGCGCCTACCGGCTCGCGTACCACCTTACCGGCCGCCGGCCGGATGCGGAGGACCTGCTTCAGCAGGCCGTCGAGGAGGCCTGGCGCGCCTTTGGGCGTTTCCAGCCCGGCACGCGGTTTGACAGCTGGTTATTCCGCATCATCCACAACTCGTACATAGACCGCGTGCGCCGCGACCGGCGCCGGCGGATGTTCTCGCTGGACGACTTGACGGCGGAACGGGCCGGCACCTCCGACGACCCCGCCGCGGCGGCGGACGGGCTGCTGGACGGTCCGGTCCTGCGGGCCCTGCAGCTGCTGCCGCCGCCGTTTCGCGCCGTGGTGGTGCTGGTGGATCTGGAGGGGCTGTCGTACGAAGAGGCCGCCGCCGTCCTGCGGTGTCCGGTCGGGACGGTGCGGTCGCGGCTGCACCGGGCCCGGCTGGCGCTGCGGGAGTGGCTGCGGCCCTACGTGGACGCCGTCAGGCGAGGTGGGCTGTGATGGGCCACCCCTCGGACCTGCTCTCGGGGTACCTGGACGGCGCGCTGTCGCCTGAGGACGCGGCGGGGGTGGCCGCCCACCTGGCGGAGTGCGCGGAATGCCGGGGGATCCTGGATGATCTCCAGGCGGTGAGGAGCCTGCTTCACGCTGTTCCCCATCGCGCCCCCCCTCCCTCGTTGCTTCCGCGCACTCTCGCCAGGCTGGATGTCCGACCCCGCTCCTCTCGCCGGCTCGGCCGGTGGCTGGCGGCCGCGGCCGCCGCGGCAGCGGCGGGATGGCTGCTGCTCCAGGTACGGGTCCTCCCCGCCCCCGACGCCGACCGGTCGGTCAGCGCCTGGTACGTCCACCAGCACGCCGTCTTTGCCGCCGCCCACCCCATGGCTGACCTCACCCTGGCGTACCTGGGGACCCTGCCGGACGAATTCCACCGGTTCCGCCGCGGCGAGGAGGGGCGGTGAGCGGCCATGCGGACGGCGTGGGGTCTGCTGCTGGTGGCGGCCGCGACGAGCCCGGCCCCGGCGTCCTCGGTACCTCCCGCGTTGCTGCGCGCGGTGGCCGCTCCCCGGCAGGTGGCCTACGCGGGCGAGCAGGTGGTGGCCACGTGGACCGGACGGGCGGTTCGCACGGTCCTGGTGAGGGTCGAGTACGACCCGGACGGGTGGACGCGTCTGGAGTACCGTCCCGTGGGAGGGTCGCGGGGGTGGGTCGTCCTGCGGCGGAGAGGAGAGCAGGTCCGGTATGATCCCGTCCGGCGCACGGGCGTCCGGACGGCGGCGCCGCTCCTGGCGGACGAAGACGAGGTGGAGGGCGGCCACATCGGCTGGCTTGTCGAGAACTACCGCGTGGAGGCCCGCCCGGTGACCTGGCTCGGCCGGTCGGCGACCGAGATTCGCCTGCGGCCGGTTCACGGCGACCGTCCGGAGCGGCGGATGATCGTGGACGACGGGACCGGCGTCGTCGTGCGCTCCGAGCGCCTGGCTGCCGGAGGCCTGCTGGGCGAGCTGACCGCGTTGGTCTCGTTTGACCTCCGTCCCCGGGGCTGGCGGGCGGGGGCCGGTCCTCCTCCCGACCTGCGCCTGACTGCGGGGCCGGCCGTCCGCGCCGTGACGCCTGGAGATGCCGCGCGGGCGCTGGGAGGACCTCCGGCGGCGGTATCGGTGCCTCCGGGATTTCACCCGGTGGGGACGTACCTGGCCGACGCGTCAGGCCCGGTCCTGCAGACCGTGTACTCCGACGGGGTCGCCACCCTGGTGGTGTACCAGCGCGCGGGACGCATCCCCCGGCCGCCCCGGGACAGCCGTCCTGTGCGGACCGGGAGAGGGGTGGTGTGGGTGCAGTCTCTGGGCCTGCGCACCCTGGCGCACTGGGCGTATGGTGGTCGTCTGCTGACCGCGGTGGGAGAGGTCGTGCCGTCCTCCCTGGTGGCGGCCGCCGGGAGGTCGGGGGTGGCCGCTGCGCCCCGCCTGTGGGACCACCTGCTGGCGTGGCTGTCCGACCTGGTCCGACAGCTGTGACGCTCGGGGGTGAGGCGTGTGCTGCCCAACGTCGGGTGGCCGGAACTGATCGTCATCCTGGTCGTGGCCCTGCTGGTCTTCGGTCCCCACCGGCTGGCCGAGGTCGGAGCGGCCCTGGGGCGGGCTGTCCGGGAGTTCCGCTCCGCAATGGACGACGACCGCCGGCCCGCGGGGAACGATGCAGCGTCTCGCGACCTCCCGCGCGATCCCTGACCGCAGATCCCCGCCGCTCCCGCACGGTGTCCTGCCCTCTGCTATAATTCCCTGCGTCTAGCCGGTCGTCTGGTCCGGAGGGAGCGGCGGTGAGCGAATCCCGGATTGTCCTTCCCGGCTTCGGGACAACGGAGTCTCTTCTTCTGTGGGCTGTCCTGGTCACCAGCGCCGTGGCCCTGGCGTACGGCCTGGCGCTGCGCCGGCGCGTCCTGGCCCGGGATCCGGGTCCGGCGGCGATGGTGCGGGTGGCGTCGGCGATCCAGGAGGGTGCCCTCGCCTACCTGCACCGACAGCTGCGGGCCATGCTGCCGGTGGTGGCGATTCTGACCGCAGGATTGTACCTGCTGTACCGCCCCATCTACGCGGACCGGCCGGTGCTGGCGGCCGGCGTGGCGGCGGCGTTCCTGCTGGGGTGTCTGGCATCCTACGGCGCGGGGTATGTGGGGATGACCTCGGCGGTGGCCGGCAACGTGCGCGTCGCCCAGGCGGCGCGGCGCAGTTACCGGGACGCTCTGCAGGTCGCCTTCCAGGCCGGGACCATCTCGGGGATGTTCACCGTCGGGCTGGGCCTGCTGGGCGCCACGGTGATCTTCCTGTTGTTCCGGGAAGAGGCGATGCGGGTGCTGGTGGGATTCGGCTTCGGCGGGTCCCTGGTGGCGGCCTTCATGCGGGTGGGGGGCGGCATCTACACCAAGGCCGCCGACGTGGGCGCCGACCTGGTGGGGAAGGTGGAGGTGGGCATCCCCGAGGACGACCCCCGCAACGCCGCCGTCATCGCCGACAACGTGGGCGACAACGTGGGCGACTGCGCCGGCATGGCCGCCGACGTGTTTGAAAGCTACGAGGTGACGCTGGTGGCGGCCATCATCCTGGGGGCGGCGACGCTGCTGGATCCGGCGTTCGTGGCGTGGGCGGGCGGCCCCGGCCCGGCGCGGGACCTCGCCCTCAAGCTGGTCATCTTTCCCCTGCTGGTGCGGGCGGTGGGGGTGTGTGCCTCCCTGGCAGGTACCTGGCTGGTTCGCGGCCGGGACGAGGACGCGGGCGATCCCATGCGGCCCATCAACCGGGGGTTCTGGGCGGCCGCGGGACTGTCGGTGGCGGGCTTCGGCCTGGTCAATGTGCTGTACCTTACAGATCCCTCCACCAGAGCGCCCGACTTGCGGTTCTTCCTGGCCACCCTGACGGGGATCGTACTGGCGGTGATTATCGGGTGGCTGACCGAGGTCTTCACCCATCCCGACCGGCGGCCGGTGACCGAGATCGCGTACGCGTCCCGAACCGGGGCGGCCACCCTCCTGCTGACCGGCCTGGGCACGGGATTGGAGAGCACCGTGTGGGCCATCGGCGCCATCGCGGTGACCCTGCTGGCCTCGTACACGATCTTCGGCGGGTCGGTCGCCCTGGCGGCCTACGGCATTGCTCTGGCGGGCCTGGGGCTGCTCACCACCACCGGGTTCATCCTGGCCATGGACACCTTCGGTCCCATCGTGGACAACGCCAACGGCATCTTCGAGATGTCCGGGGTGGGGCAGGAGGAGCGGGCCGGCCGCATCGTGGCCCGGCTGGACCAGGTGGGCAACACGACCAAGGCCCTCACCAAGGGATTCGCCATCGCCACCGCCGTCGTCGCCGCCATCGCCCTGTTCCGGTCGTTCGTGGACGAGGCGCGGCTGTTCGTGACCGCCGGGGAGGTGGCCGGCGCCGGACCCCGGGCGGTCGCCGTCCTGCTGGAGCGGGTGGGGATTCAGGTGAATCTGCCTCTGGTTTTCGTCGGCCTCCTGGCGGGCGGCGCCGTGCCCTTCCTGGTGTCCGCCTTCCTCATCCGGGCTGTGGGGCGGTCGGCGTTCCTGGTGGTGGAGGAGGTCCGCCGTCAGTTCCGGGAGATCCCCGGGCTGCTGGAGGGGCGCGCCCGCCCCGACTATTCCCGGTGCGTGGACATCGTCACCCGGGCGGCCCAGCGGGAGCTGCTGGGGCCGGGCATGATCGCCATCGGCGCGCCGGTTGTGGTGGGGTTCGGCCTGGGGGCGGCGCCCCTGGGGGCCTATCTGGCGGGGGCGATCCTGACGGCGCAGCTGCTGGCGGTCTTCATGGCCAACACCGGCGGGGCGTGGGACAACGCCAAGAAGAAGATCGAAGACGGCTACCTGGGTGGCAAAGGCACGGAGGTGCACCGGGCGGCGGTGATCGGCGACACCGTCGGCGACCCTCTCAAGGACACCGCCGGCCCCGCCCTCAACCCGCTCATCAAGGTGATGAACCTGGTGGCGATCCTCATCGTCCCGGTGGTGACCCGCCCTCTGCCCGCAGCGGTGCGGGTGCTGGTGGTCGCCGGCGCGGCGGTCCTGGTAGGGGCGGCGGTGCTGGCCAGTCGCCGGGCGGCCCTGCCGGTCCCGGCGGGTCCGGTGGCCGCCCAGCCGGCGCGCTGAGAACCCCTCGGGCGGCGCGCGGGAAAACCCTCTCCGCGCCGTCTGCCGGAGAGACGGTCGATGATCGGCAGCGTGCTCCGCCGCGTCCTGATCGGCCCTCCCCTCCCGACCTCGCAGCTCATCCACGAGCGCGTCTCGAAAGTCAAGGGGCTGGCGGTCTTTTCGTCGGACGCCCTGTCCAGCACGGCGTACGCCACCGAGGAGATCCTGATCGTCCTCAGCGCGGCCGGCGCGGGTGCCCTGTCCCTGAGCGTGCCCATCGCGGGGGCCATCGCCGCGGTTCTGGCGGTGGTGGCGTTTTCGTACTACCAGACCATCCACGCCTACCCGTCCGGAGGCGGGGCCTACATCGTGGCCCACGACAACCTGGGGCTGTGGCCGGGCCTGGTGGCGGCGGCGGCGCTGCTGATCGACTATGCGCTGACCGTGTCGGTGAGCATCTCCTCGGGCGTGGCGGCGGTCACCTCCGCCGTCCCGGCCCTGTACGGCCAGCGCGTTCCGCTGGCCCTGCTGGCCATCGCCCTGGTGGCGACCATCAACCTCCGGGGGGTCCGGGAGTCGGCAGCGGTGTTTGCCGTGCCCACCTATCTGTTCGTGGGGGCCGTGGGGGCGCTGGTGGTGGTGGGTCTGGGTCGCTCTTTCGGCCACTCCCCGCCCCCTCCTCCGGAGACCACAGCCGGCCCGGCGTCTCTGTCGGCGTGGCTGGTCCTCCGGGCGTTCGCCTCGGGATCGACGGCCCTCACCGGCGTGGAGGCCATCAGCAACGGGATCCCCGCCTTTTATCCGCCCGAGGCCCGCAACGCCGGGATCACGCTGCTGTGGATGGCCGGGATCCTGGGCGCGCTGTTCATGGGCATCACCACCCTGGCCCACCAGCTGGGGATCTCCCCGCACCCGCAGGAGACCGTGCTCTCCCAGATCGCCCGCTCCGTCTTCGGCACCGGGGGCATGTACTACCTCGTCCAGGCGGCCACCAGCCTGATCCTGATCCTGGCCGCCAACACCAGCTTTGCCGACTTCCCGCGGCTGTCGGCCATCCTCGCCCGGGACGGGTTTCTGCCGCGCCAGCTGGCCAACCTGGGCGACCGGCTGGTGTTTGCCAACGGGATCGTGCTCCTGGCTCTGGTCAGCGGCCTGCTGGTCGCGGCGTTCCACGCCAGCACCCACGCCCTGATCCCCCTGTACGCGGTGGGTGTGTTTCTGGCCTTCACTCTGTCCCAGGCCGGTATGGTCAGACGGTGGTGGACCCGGCGGGAGCCGGGGTGGCGGCTGCACATGCTGATCAACGGAGTGGGCGCGTCGGTCACCTGCCTGGTCCTGACGGTGGTGGTGGTCACCAAGTTCGTCCACGGCGCGTGGATTGTGGCCCTGCTCATCCCCGGATGCGTCGCGACGATGCGGCTCGTCCACCACCACTACCAGGATGTGCGGCGGCAGCTGACCCTGGAGGGAGCGCGTCTACCCGAGCCGATCCGCCATCACAAGGTGGTGGTGCCGGTGGGGGGCATCCACCGGGGAGTCCTCCCGGCCCTGCGGTATGCCCGCTCCCTCAGCGACGATGTGACGGCGGTCCTGGTGGACATCGATCCTCAGCGCACCCGGGAGACGGTGGAGAAGTGGCCGCGGTGGGCTCCGGGAATCCCTCTGCGGGTCCTGCCGTCCCCCTACCGGTCCCTCACCGGGCCTCTGCTGACGTATCTGGATACCCTGGAGTGGGAGGTGGGGTTCGACCAGCAGTTGACGATCGTGCTGCCAGAATTCGTCCCCGAAAAGTGGTGGCACTTTCTGCTGCACGGCCAGAACGCCCTGCTGCTGAAGGTGGCCCTGTATTTCAGGCGGAGCCGGGCTGGCCAGCGCGTGCCGGTGGTGACCAGCGTCCCCTACTATCTGGGCGGTACAGACCGGCCACCTCCGCCGGCAGCGCCGCAGGCCGCGCGACCGCTGTGGGCTCTGGGGGGCCTGCTGGTGGTGGTGGGGGTTGCGCTGAGCCTGGGCGTGGCCCATGCCTGGCCGGCGATCCTGCAGCAGGCGCTGGGGATGGCAGTCGTGCTCCTCGTGGCGGTGTTCGCCTTCGTGTTGATCGTACGGTCGTTGTAGCGGCGGCGCGCTCCTCGGAGGGGCTGGCCGCTGTGAACCACCCCTGACCACCTGGGGGAGCTGCGCTCCCCCGCACCCCCTCCGAGCCAGGGGTTCGAATCCTCGGGGATGTCGCGCCAAGAGAGATGGTGGCCCCAAGGGGATTCGAACCCCTGTCTCGGCCTTGAGAGGGCCGCGTCCTGGGCCGGGCTAGACGATGGGGCCGACCGGCCTCATTATAGCGGACGGATCGGGAGCGGGGGAGCGCGGGTCGTGTGGGCGGTTCGTGGCGACAACGGATCCCGCTGTCTGCCGCAGCGCCCGCGCCGTACAATGGGGGCAGGATGATCACCGCCGACGAAGCCATCCAGCGGTTCGCTGCGGCCATCGCGCGGGTGGATCCCCGCCTGGAGCTGGACCGGGGCGCGGTCCGCTACGTCAGGGAGCCGTATCCCGGCGTGGAGTTCGGGCTGCGGCTCGGCGGGGCCGGCGCACTGCTGTTCATGCCCGAGGCCGATCTGGTCGCCGACGACTGGCTGGACCGGCTGGTCCGGCGGTTCGAGGCGGCCAGGAACTACCTGGCGAAGTTCCCCCAGGCCGCGACGCGGCCTGGGGGCAGATCCTGAGCGGCTCCGGGATGGCGACCTCCCTGTCCAGGGCCATCGCCTACATCCGCGACCACGGAGACGAACTGGAGCGGGCCCGCCTGGCCGGCCTGCTGGGCTGGCCGGCGCCCGAACCACGGGTGGCACGGGCGCTGCTGGGCCGGCAGAACGACGACGGCGGGTTTCCCTACGGCCTGCTTCCCGGTCGCCCGTCGTCGCTGGCCGCCACCGTGGCGGCGCTGCGGTGGATGGACGACCTGCGCCTGCTGGGCTCTCCGGCCGCCGAGCGCGCGGCAGCCTACCTGCTGATGGTCCAGCGCCCCGCGGGCGCCTGGGAGGAGAGCCCGGCGGTCCTGCCGTTTCACCCCCGTCCCCTGCACCGACCGGGCGATGCCCGCGCGCGGGTGTACGGGACGGCTCAGGCGGCCATGTGGCTGATCCGCCTGGTGGGCGCGCGGCACGACGCCGTCCTGCGGGCCGCCCGCTACCTGCGCGGAGCCGTCCAGGCGAATGTCGACCCGCCGGTGGGCGCGCTGGCGGCGGCCGTGCTGATGGCGGTGGACGGGGTGTCGCCAGCCGCGGCGGACGCGGTGCGCCGGCTTCCCGACGAGGCGTGGTCTCCCGCCCTCCAGGCCGATGCCCTCGCGGTGCTCCACGTGGCGGGGGTGCCGGCGTCCGACGGGCTGGTGGCCGACGGGATCCGCCGACTGCTGGCCTGGCAGCGCCCCGGCGGCGGGTGGGCGAGTGACGATGGCCCGGACCACGACGTGGATGTGTCCCTGCACGCGCTGGGAGTCCTGCTGCGCTTCGGCACCTGGCCCCGCTCCGCATGACGCCGGCGGTTTGCCGCCGCCGGCGGCCGCCCGTATAATCAAAAGGCTGCGCGCTGCGCGCCGCCGTCCGTCTGGTGGCGGGAGGCCGCGCGGCTCACGGACCCCATGAGCCCCAGGCTGCGGTCCTATCTGCGACGACACGCCCGATCGTACGTCGCCGGATTTGTGGTGGGCACGCTGGCGTCGGGCCTGCTGATGCTCGACCCGCTGGTCCTGCGCCTGGGAGTGGATGCCATCGCCGCCGGAGCCGGCGGGACCGTCCTGCTGCGGTATGCGGCCGCCCTGGTGGGGCTGCACCTGCTGGCGTGGATCCTGCGCTACCTGTGGCGGATGCAGATCCTGGGCGCGTCCCGGCGCATCGAGGCCGAGATCCGCAACGACTTCTTCGCCCACCTGCAGCGCCTGCACCCCGGGTTCTTCCAGCACACCCGCACCGGCGACCTCATGACCCGGGCGGTCAGCGACCTGTCGGCGGTGCAGCGGTTCATCGGCCCGGGGCTCATGCACGTGTCCAACACGGTGGTCCTGGCGGCCATCGCGGTGGGCTTCATGCTGTCCATCGACATCCGCCTGACCCTCTACCTGATGGTCATCCTGCCCCTGGTGAGCCTGACCTTCGTTGTCCTGGGTCCCGTGATCCACCGGCAGTATGAGGCCGCCCAGGAGCAGTTCAGCCGGCTGTCCACCCGCGCCCAGGAGAACTTCTCCGGCATCCGGGTGGTCAAGGCCTTTGCCCAGGAACCCTACGAGATCGAGGCGTTCGCCGAGCTCAACCGCGAGTACATCCGCCGCAACCTGGCGGTGATCCGGACCGAGGGGGCCCTGTGGCCGCTGATGAGCTTCTTCCTGGGCCTGGCGGCGGTGGTGCTGCTGTGGCAGGGCGGGCAGGCGGTGGTGGCCGGGCGCATCACCCTGGGGCAGTTCGTCCAGTTCGTGGGCTACCTGACCCAGCTGTCCTGGCCCATGGTGGCCCTGGGGTGGGTGGTCAACCTGATGCAGCGCGGGCGCGCGTCCATGGCCCGCCTGGAGGAGATCCTGCGCCAGCGGCCCCGGATCGCCGACCCTCCTGACGCCCGCCCCCTGCCCGCCGCCCGGGGGGAGATCGAGTTCCGCCGGGTCAGCGTGGTCTTCGACGGCGTGCCGGCCCTGCAGGATGTCTCCCTGCGCATCCCCGCCGGGACCACCCTGGCAGTGGTGGGTCCGACGGGGTCGGGCAAGAGCACCCTGGTGGCGCTGATCCCCCGGCTGCTGGACCCCACGCGGGGCGAGGTCCTGGTGGACGGCGTGGACGTGCGCCGGTACCGGCTGGGCGACCTGCGGCGCCAGATCGGCATGGTGACCCAGGACCCCTTCCTGTTCTCGGACACCCTGCGGGAGAACATCGCCTACGGCCTGGACGCCGTCGACGACACCATCGTGCGGCGGGCGGCCCGGATCGCCCACCTGGACGCCGACGTGGCGGAGTTCCCCCACGGCTACGACACGGTGGTGGGCGAGCGGGGCGTCACCCTGTCGGGCGGCCAGAAGCAGCGCGTCGCCCTGGCGCGGGCGGTGGCCCGCGATCCCCGCATCCTGATCCTGGACGACGCCTTCAGCAGCGTGGACACCCACACCGAGGAGGCGATCCTCTCCGCCCTGCGGGAGGTGATCGCGTCCCGCACGTGCATCCTGATCTCCCATCGGATTTCCACCGTGCGCCACGCGGACCAGATCGTGGTCCTGGACGGCGGGCGGATCGTGGAGCAGGGCACCCACGAGCAGCTGCTGGCCCGGGGCGGCCTGTACGCCGACCTGTACCACAAGCAGCTGCTGGAGCAGGAGCTGGAGGAGACCGAGGTGGACCCCGTGTGAGCGTGCTGCCGCCCGACGACGACATCCTGGGCAAGGCCTACGACGCGCGCCTGATGCGGCGGCTGCTCCGCTACGTCCGTCCCTACCGGGGCGCGGTGGCGGGCTCGGTGGCCCTGCTGTTGCTGGCGGCGGCCGCCGACCTGGCCGGGCCGTATTTCGTCAAGGTGGCCATCGACCGGCACATCCGGGTCGGCGACTTCGCCGGGGTGGCCCGGGTGGCCGCCCTCTTCCTGGCCACCCTGGCCGCGGGCGCGGGCGTGCGCTACGCCCAGAACTATCTCACCCAGGTCCTGGGCCAGAAGGTGACGTACGACCTGCGCATGGAGCTGTTTGCCCACATGCAGCGCCTGGCGGTGGCGTTTTACGCCCGGCACCCGGTGGGGCGGCTGATGACCCGCATCACCAACGACGTGGACACCCTGTACGAGATGGTGACCTCAGGCGTGGTGACGGTGTTCGGCGACGTCTTCCTGCTGGTGGGCGTGGTGGCGGCCCTGGTGTGGCTGGACTGGAGGCTGGCCCTGCTGGCCCTGGCCGTGGTGCCGGCCCTGGTGGCCGTCACCGGGTGGTTCCAGGCCCGCTCCCGGGAGTCCTACCGGGCCATCCGGGTGCGGATCGCGCGCATCAACGCCTACCTCAACGAGAACATCACCGGCATGGCGGTGGTGCAGCTGTTCAACCGGGAGCGGCGCAACTTCCTGACGTTCGACCGGCTCAACCGCGACCATCTGGCGGCCCACCTCCAGGCCCACCGGACGTTCGCCCTGTTCTTCCCCTCGGTGGGGTTTCTGGGCGCGGTGGCCACGGCGCTGCTGCTGTGGTATGGCGGCGGGCAGGTGGTGCGGCAGGCGGTGACCCTGGGCGTGCTGGTGGCGGCCATGCAGTATACCGAGCGCTTCTTCCGCCCCATCCAGGATCTGGCGGAGAAGTACAACATCCTGCAGGCGGCCATGGCCAGCTCCGAGAGGATCTTCCGGGTGCTGGACGAGCCGGTCACCGTGCAGGATCCCCCGGATCCTGTCCCGCTGCCGCGGGTGCGGGGCGAGGTGGAGTTCCGCAACGTCTGGTTCGCCTACCCGGCCACCGAGCGCGCCGAGGGGCACGCGGCCGCCTCCCCGCGCCCGCGGCCCGCCGCCGGGGAGCCCCCGCTGCCGCCCGGGACCGAGGGGTGGGTTCTGCGGGGGGTGTCGTTCCGGATCCGCCCCGGCGAGAGCGTGGCGGTGGTGGGGCACACCGGGGCCGGCAAGACCAGCATCATCAACCTGCTGCTGCGCTTTTACGACCCCCAGTACGGTCAGGTGCTGGTGGACGGCGTGGACGTGCGCCGGTACGCCCAGCGGGACCTGCGCCGGCACATGGGGCTGGTTCTGCAGGACGTGTTCCTGTTCTCGGGCACCATCGCGTCCAACATCCGCCTGGGCACGCCGGGCATCGACGACGGGCAGGTGCGCCGGGCGGCGGAGTTCGTGAACGCCCACCGGTTCATCGAGCGGCTGCCGGAGGGCTACGCCACCCCGGTGGTGGAGCGGGGCGCCACCCTGTCGGCCGGCCAGCGCCAGCTCATCGCCTTCGCCCGCGCCCTCGCCCACAACCCCGACATCCTGCTGATCCTGGACGAGGCGACCAGCAGCGTGGATACCGACACGGAGCTGATGATCCAGGACGCCCTGCGCCGGATCCGGGTAGGGCGGACGTCCATCATCATCGCCCACCGGCTGTCCACCATCCAGGACGTGGACCGGATCCTGGTCCTGCACAAGGGGCGGGTCGCGGAGGAGGGCACGCACCGGGAGCTGCTGGCCCGGGGCGGCATCTACACGAAGCTCTACCAGCTCCAGTACCGGGACCAGGAGGTGCGGGCGGCGGTGCCGGGTCCGCGGCGCAGTCCCGATGGCGGGTAGCACCGGGTGGAGGGGTGCGATGGACGCACAGCAGGCGCTGGCGGCGGTGCGGGCGGTGCTGGTCCAGGCCCTGGACGACCGGCGGGGGCTGGTGGTCTACACCCGGCTGGACGCCCTGGAGATGGACCAGCGGGCCCGGGCGGTGGAGCGGGAGGCGCTGGAGAAGGTCCGCCGGCTGCTGGAAGGCGCTCCTCCCGACCGCCTGCTGGAGCAGGTGCGGGTGCGGTTGGGGCGGATGGACGAGGCTCTGGCCGCCCTGGCCTCCCGCACGGGGATCGACGAGCGGTCCCGGGCGCTGGAGCGGGACGACATCGTCTGGCGCGCCTTCGAGGACATCGCCTGGCTGCTGGGCGTGGTCTGAGTGCCCCGGCCTGTCCGGGGGCGGTGGGGTTCCGCGGCGGGGCGGAATTCCGGAAGGACGCGGGACCGCCGGCAGCCGCGTGCCTAGCGGCGCTTCTTGCCGCCTCCCCGCTTGGCCTCGGTGTTGCGCTTGAGGTCCAGCAGGCGCTCCTCGCTTTCCTTGAGGAACGCCTTCAGCTTCTCTTCGAAGGACGTCTTGGCCCGGGCCCGGGCCGCGCGCTCTTCGGGGGACAGGGCCTGCTTGACCGAAAGGTCCAGCTTGCCCCGCTCGTTGACGCCGAGGATCTTGACCTTGACCTTCTGCTGCTCCTTGAGGTAGTCGCGCACGTCCTTGACGTACGTATCGGCGATCTCCCGGATGTGCACCAAGCCGCTGCGGCCGTCCGGGAGCTCCACAAACGCTCCGTAGTTGGTGATTTTGACCACAGTGCCTTCTACGATGCTTCCGACGTCCACGCTCATGCGCCGCTCCGCCGGGCCTCCTTCCTGGGGATGATGCGGCCGCATTATACGGCCCCCTCTTCGGGAGTGTCAATCAGCCTCCGGTCCGAGCCGCCCGCCCCGTCCGGGCCCCGTGCGCGGGGCCGACAGCCCGGTCGGGACGACGCCAGGGGCCCTCAGGCTCTAGCGGGTCAGCACACTCCGCAGCCCCCGCCACAGGCGCCGGGGCCACCCGTCGCGGGGCGGCGGAGCCGGCGGGGCGGCGGGCGGCGGCGGGGAGGCGGGGACGATCAGCAGGGCCACCTCGTCGGGCCGGACCAGCCCCAGCTGTTCCCGGGCCAGTTTCTCGATGTACGCGGGGGTGTGCAGCAGGCGGATCTCCTCGCGCAGGGCCGCGTTCTGGCGGATCAGGTCGGTCCGCAGCCGCTGCAGGCGCGCGGCTTCCCGTTCCAGCCGGTAGACCTCCAGGGTTGCCGAGCCGAAGACCGCGGCGGCGACCGCCCCGACAGCGGCCGCCGCGGCGCCCACCGCCAGCCGGCGGCGACTGCGGCCGCGCAAGACCGCGGAACCCAGGCTCACGCCGGATGCTCCTTGTGGTGCGTCGATGAAGGCATCGGCTGGCCCCGGCGCGCCCTCGGGGCGCGCCGGCGCAGACAGCCGGACTGCGCGACGATGCTCCGTCGGTCCCGGATGGCCCGGGATGTCCCCCAGGAAGTTGGCTGCGGACCGGAGGGTCTCCTGCCGACGGGCGCGGCGGATCAGGCGGGGGAGCGCCCGGCCGGCCGCCGGGTGACGGCCTGCCATCCGGCAAACCGGGCGCGGTCGCCGAGGTCTTCCTCGATGCGCAGCAGCTGGTTGTACTTGCAGACCCGCTCGCCCCGGGAGGGTGCGCCGGTCTTGATCTGCCCCGCGCGGGTGGCCACCGCCAGGTCGGCGATGGTGGTGTCCTCGGTCTCCCCCGAGCGGTGGGAGATGATGATGCCGTAACCCGCCTGCCGGGCCAGGGCCACGGTCTCCAGGGTCTCGGTGAGGGTGCCGATCTGATTGACCTTCACCAGGACGGCCGTGGCCACGCCCAGGGAGATCCCGCGCCGGACCCGCTCCGGGTGGGTGACGAAGAGATCGTCGCCCACCAGCTGCACCCGGCCGCCCAGGCGGGCGGTGAGGGTCTTCCAGTCCTCCCACGCGTCCTCGGCCAGGCCGTCCTCCAGCGAGACGATGGGATACGAGGCGCACAGTCGCTCGTAGTATGCGATCAGGTCCTCGGGCGCGCGCCGGACGCCCTCGCCCGGAAAGGCGTAGACGCCGCCCTGCAGCAGGTTGGTGGCGGCGACGTCCAGCGCCACGGCCACGTGGTCCCCCGGCCGGTAGCCGGCGGCCTCGATGGCGGCCAGCAGGGCGTCCAGGGCTTCCTCGGTGGAGCGCAGGGCGGGGGCGAACCCTCCCTCGTCGCCCACCGATGTGCTCAGACCCCGCTGGCGCAGCAGGCGCCCCAGGGCGTGGAATGTCTCGGCCCCCATGCGCAGGGCCTCGGAGAAGGAGGGGGCGCCGCCGGGGACGATCATGAACTCCTGCACGTCCAGGGGGTTATCGGCGTGGAGGCCGCCGTTGATGACGTTCATCAGCGGCACCGGCAGCGTGCGAGCGTCGTCCCCGCCCAGGTGCCGGTACAGGGGCACCCCCCGGGATGCCGCCGCCGCCCGGGCCACGGCCAGGGAGACGCCCAGGATCGCGTTGGCGCCCAGGCGTGACTTGTTGGGCGTGCCGTCCAGCTCCGCCAGCAGGCGGTCCAGCCCGGCCTGGTCGTCGGCGTCCCGCCCCACGATCCGGGGTCCGATCACCTCGGTCACGTGGGCCACCGCCCGGCGCACGCCCCGCCCGCCGTACCGGGAGCGGTCGCCGTCCCGCAGCTCCAGCGCCTCGTGGGCTCCGGTGGAGGCGCCCGACGGTACCGCCGCGCGTCCGGTGGCGCCGTCGCTGAGGCGGACCTCCACCTCCACGGTGGGATATCCCCGGGAGTCCAGGATCTCGCGCGCGCGGACAGAGGCAATGGCGGCCATGGTTGTCAGACCTCGGGGTCCGGAGTGCGGGAGGGGAGGTCATCCGCCTCCCCCCGCTTCAACGTTCCGACGTTTCAACGCTCCACCGCTTCCCTCAGCGCTCCAGCGCCTCACGCTGTGCATCGGGGGCGTCCGGCAGGTCGCTCACCCGCAGGCGGGTGAGGATCTCCACGGGAGCGTCCGGGCCGGGATGGTCGGGGAGGGCCCGCACCCGGGCCACCACCCGCCTGTCGCCCAGGGTGAGGGTGATGATGTCTCCCTCCCGCACCGGCGACGACGGCCGGGCCGGCACGCCATTGAGCCGCACCCGTCCGGCCGCGCACAGGTCGCGGGCCACGGCCCTCCGGCGGACCAGCCGGCTGGCCTGCAGGAACTTGTCCAGCCGCATGCCGGCCCTCCGCCTATTCGGTGGGGCGGTCTGTCCGGACGATCCGCGCCTGGGCGCGCACGGTCTGCAGCCACTGCTGGAACGCCGCCTCCTGCTTGCTGGCCAGCAGCCGCTGGCGCACCTGCTCGCGCACCTGGTCCAGCGTGGCGGCCACCGGCGGGCGGCGCTCCAGCAGCTGGATGATGTGATACCCATACTGGGTGCGCACGACCCCCGAGACCTGCCCGGGTTGCAGGGAAAACGCCACCTGCTCGAATTCGGGGACCAGCTGACCCCGGCTCACCCACCCCAGGTCCCCGCCCCGTTCCCGGCTGTCGGCGTCCCGCGAGTACTGGCGGGCCAGCGCGTCGAAGAGCTCGCCTCGCCGCAGGCGGCCCAGCACCAGCTCGGCGACCCGCTGATCGTCCAGCAGGATGTGCCGCACGCGGACCTGCTCGGGGCGGTCGAACTCGCCGCGGTGCTCCCGGAAGTAGCGCACCACCTCGTCCTCGCTCACCGTCACCGGGGCCACGCGGGTGAGCAGCCGGCGCACCGCCAGGGAGCTGCGCAGGCGCGAGCGCAGGTCGGCCAGGGTGAGGCGGCGCTGGGCCAGCGCCGCCTCGAAGTCGGCGTCGGTGGGGAAGGTGCGGCGGATCTCCGCCACCTGAGCGTCCACGTCGGCCTCGGTGGGCAGCGCGTTGTGCAGGCGCGCCTGCTGCAGGATCAGCCGCTGGTCGATGAGCTGGTCCAGGACGATCCGGGCGATCTCCCGGCGCTGGCGGCGGCCGTCGGGGGTGGAGGCGTCGATCCCGTACTGGCGGGCGATGGCGTCCACCTCGGCGTCCAGCTCCCGCTGGTAGATCACCTCGCCGTTCACCGAGGCCGCCACCGCCGTGCCCCGGCGCATGCCCGCGGTGAGGGCGGCCACCGCGCCGGCGCCCAGCAGGAGCCCGATGGCGATGAGGACTGCGGTGCGCGCGCGTCCGCCCATGACACCCCCTGTTTCTGCCGACGGCGGCCACGGCGTGCGAGGCCGCCGTTTCATGCTACCCTCCGGGTCCGGAGGCCGCAACCCCGGCGGGCTCGCGGCGGCGCGTGAGCCCCCGCAGGGCGTCCAGGACCTGGCGCACCGCTTCCACGTCGGCGGCCTGGGCGGGCCCCGGCGCCTGCAGGCGCAGGACGGGGCCGGACACCGTCAGCCGTCCCCGGAACCGGCCGACGAGGCGGGCCTCTTCCTCCGGAGACAGGGTCCACCCGGCCGCGGGGCGGATCAGGATGCGGTCGTGCTCGCGGGTGATGGACGCCATCCCGGCGTCCCGCGCCAGTTCCCGCAGCCGCAGCAGGTCCAGCAACGCCGCCGCCGGCGGCGGGGGCGGCCCGTAGCGGTCGACGATCTCGTCGGCCACGCCGTCGGCCTCCTCCGGGGTGCGGGCCGCGGCCATCTTCCGGTACATGGCCATGCGCTGGCCCTCGTCGGGGATGTAGTCCTGCGGCAGGTAGGCGTCCAGGCCCAGGTCGATGGTGGGGGCGGGGGCCTCCTCCACCGCCTGCCCGCGCAGTTCCCGCACGGCCTCGTCCAGCAGGCGGGTGTACAGCTCAAAGCCCACCGCCGCCAGGTGTCCATGCTGCTCGGGGCCCAGCAGGTTGCCGGCGCCCCGGATCTCCAGATCCCGCAGGGCCAGCTTGAAGCCCGAGCCCAGCTCGACGAACTCCCGCATGGCTTCCAGACGCTGGCGGGCCTCCTCGGTCAGCGCCGCCCCCCGCGGGTACAGCAGGTAGCAGTAGGCCTGCCGGTCCGACCGCCCCACCCGCCCCCGCAGCTGGTACAGCTGGGACAGGCCCATCAGGTGCGCATCCTCGATGAGGATGGTGTTGACCCGGGGGATGTCCAGGCCGATTTCCACGATGGTGGTGCAGACCAGGACGTCGAACCGCCCGCCCAGAAAGTCCAGCATCACCTGCTCCAGCCGGTCTTCGGGCATCTGCCCGTGGGCCACCGCCACTCTGGCCTCGGGCACCAGGGCCCGGATGCGCCGCGCCGCCCGCTCGATGGTCTCCACCCGGTTGTGGACCACGTACACCTGCCCGCCCCGGTCCAGCTCGCGCAGGATGGCGGCGCGCACCAGGGCGTCGTCGTAGGGGCGGACCTCGGTGTGGATGGGCAGCCGGGCCTCGGGCGGCGTCTCCATCACCGACATGTCCCGCAGTCCCACCAGGGACATGTGCAGGGTGCGGGGGATGGGCGTGGCGGTGAGGGCGAGCACGTCCACGGTGGCCCGCAGTTTCTTCAGGTGCTCCTTGTGGCGGACGCCGAACCGCTGCTCCTCGTCGATGATCACCAGGCCCAGGTTGCGGAAGCGCACGTCGGGCTGCAGCAGCCGGTGGGTGCCGATGACGATGTCCACGGTCCCCGCCGCCAGCCCCTCCAGGACCTTGCGCTGCTCGGCGCGGCTGCGGAAGCGGCTGAGGACCTCCACCGTCACCGGGTAGGGGGCCAGACGCTTGAGGAAGACGGTGTAGTGCTGCTGAGCCAGGACCGTGGTGGGCACCAGCACGGCCACCTGCCGGCCGTCCATGACGGCCTTGAACGCGGCCCGCAGGGCCACCTCGGTCTTGCCATAGCCCACGTCCCCGGCGATGAGGCGGTCCATGGGACGGGGGGACTCCATGTCCCTCTTGACATCCTGGATGGCCAGCCACTGGTCGGGGGTTTCCTCGAACTCGAAGGTGGCCTCCAGCTCCTGCTGCCAGGGCGTGTCGGGGCCGAAGGCGTGCCCCTGCGCCGTCTCCCGCAGGGCGTACAGCTGCAGCAGCTCCCGGGCCAGCTCCCGGGCGGCCTCCCGCACGCGCTTCTTCTCCCGCTCCCACTCGGCGCCCCCCAGGCGGTGGATGCGGGGCTGCTGGCCCTCCACGCCGATGTAGCGCTGCACCAGGTCGATCTGGTCGGTGGGCACGTACAGCCGGTCGCCCTGGGCATACTCCAGCTCCAGGTAGTCCCTCTCGGCGCCGCCCATCAGCAGGCGGACCATTCCCCGGTAGATGCCGATACCGTGGTGCACGTGCACCACCAGGTCGCCCGGGGAGAGATCCGTCCACGAGTACAGGCGGACGCCCTCCCGGAAGCGCATCCGCCGCCGCCGGCGCCGCCAGCCCACGATCTCGCTGTCGGTGACCACCACCAGGTCCAGAGGGTCCATCTGGAATCCGCCCGACAGCGGGCCGTCGGCCACCGCCACCTGCCCCGGCGCCGGCACCTCCCCGGGGCCGGCCGGCGCCACTCCCGGCACGCCGTGGTCGGAGAGAATTTCCCGAATCCGGTGACTCTGGGTGGTGACCACCACGATCCGCCGGCCCGCCGCCTGCCACTCCTGCAGGCGGCGGCTGAGCAGGCGCATCTGTCCGGCGAAGGTCTCCACGCCGGCGCAGGGCAGAGTGACCTCCATGTCGGCCCGGAAGGACGGGTGCAGGGTGGAGAGGCTCAGGCGGCGCAGAGTCTGCCCGCCGGACTCCAGGGCGTCCCAGTCCAGCAGCCCCCCGTCGCCGGCGTGCTCCCGCAGGGCGCGGCACTGGCGGCGCAGCTCGTCGGGCTCGTCGTAGACCAGGAGGGAGCCCCCGGGCAGGTAGTCCAGGAGGGTGGCTGTGCCGGGGCGGTCATCCGCCGGCGGGACCACCACCTCGGCCACGGTGCCGGTGCTGCGCTGGGTCGAGGGGTCGAACACCCGCAGGGACTCGATGTCGTCGCCCAGCCACTCGGCCCGCACCGGGCGGTCCAGGTGCGGGGGGAAGAGGTCCACGATCCCGCCGCGGACGGCGAACTGCCCTTTGGACTCGACCAGCTCCACCCGCGTGTAGCCGGAGGCATGCAGGTATTCCACCAGCGCATCCCGGTCGGTCCGCTGGCCCGCCGCCAGGATCCGGGCCGAGGCGCGCAGCTCGGCGGCCGAGGGCACCGGCCGCAGCAGAGCACCCACCGGGGCCAGGACCCAGGCGGGGTCGCCCTGGCCCAGGCGCAGCATCACCGCCAGGCGCTCGCCGGCCACCTGCGGGGACGGCGGCTCCTCGGGCCGCAGGAGGTCCGGCTGGGGGAAGAACACGACGCGGCCCTCCAGGTCGGAGCGGAAGGTGAGCAGGTCGTCGTGCAGGCGGTCGGCGGCGTCCTGGGACGGGCAGATCACCAGGACGTGACCTCGGGCGAGGGTCAGGTCCTCCGCCAGCGCGGCCAGAAGATATGCCTTCTCCGCGCGGGCAGGGCCGACCACCAGCGGATGGCGGCCGTCCCGCAGGGCGGCGAGGGCGCGGGCGTACTCGGGCAGGTTCCGCAGCAGGGGCAGCAGCCCCGACAGCGTCCCGATCGCGCTTCGCCCCGGGTGTACGACACCCCGAGACGTGGCCACAACAATTCATTGTATCGGACCCGGTGCGCGGGAGCCAGGATCGGGATGTGGCGGGCGCGCGCCCGCGTCCACCGCCACCGCCCCCACCCCGACCAGGGCCGCCAGCCCCAGCGACAGGAAGGCCCACCCCCACCCGCCGCCGGTGGCATCCAGGATCACCCCGACGAGGGCGGGGGAGATGGCGGTGGCCACAAACCCCACCGCCGACTGGGCCGCCAGGGTGGCACCCAGGCTGTGGGGCGCGGCGGATTCGGCCACCGCCGTGGACAGGGTGGACGACTCGGCGGTGACCAGCAGGCCGTAGATCACCGCCAGGGCCAGGACCGCGGCGGCGCCCAGGGGCGGTGTCCAGCCGATGATCGCCGAGCAGGCCGCCGAGGCGCTGAGGAACAGGACGATGGTGCGCCGCCGGCCCAGGTGGTCCGACAGCCACCCCCCGGCGGCGTTGCTGGCGGCGCCGGCCAGCAGGACCAGCGAGGCGAACGTTGCCCCGCGCGAGGCGGCCGCCTCCAGGGACAGACCCCGGCCGGCCCACAGGGTCGTCAGAAACGCCGGCAGCCACGCCCGCATGCCGAACAGCTCCCAGTTGTGGGCGGCGTACGCCGTGATCAGACGCAGCGCGCGCACGTTGCGCCACACTCCGGCGGCCGCCATCCGCAGGGAGGCGGGAGCGCGGGGCGGGTCGCGGACGATCCGGAAGGCCACCACCGCTGCCAGCAGCGGCCCGGCGGAGGCGACGGCGAACGCCAGGCGCCAGCCCGCGCGCAACAGGAGGCCGGTGAGCAGCAGCGACAGGCTGGCGCCCACGGAGAAGCAGGCGATGTAGATGCCCATGGCCGCGCCCCGGCGGGCGGCGGGAAACGCCTCCACTACGAGCCGCATGCCCGGCACATAGGTGCCGGCCAGACCCGCCCCGGCCAGCGCCCGGAGGACCAGGGCGGACCCGAAGCCCCCGGCGGCGACGGCGAACAGCGCCGAGGCGACGGCGTTCCACAGGGCACCGGCCAGGTAGATCGCCCGCACCCCCACCACGTCGGTGAGGGTGGACAGGGCCAGGACCGCCGCGGCGTAGCCCAGCTGCTGGCCGGCGAACACGGTCCCGGCCTGGGAGGCGGACATCTGCCACTGCCGGCGCAGCACGGGCAGCGCGGCCGAGTAGGAGGCGAAGGTGAGCATGGTGAGGACCTCGGCGAGGCTGAGCAGGGCCAGCCACCGCCACGGTCCTCCGCCGCCTGAGGCCGGGCGGGCGTCCACGGTGTCTCTCCTCTCACCCGAGCCCTCTCCCCGAGGGAGAGGAACCGGTTCTGAATGCACTGCGGGATCCGGGATCGGAGATCAGTTCCCTCACCCGGGCCCTCTCCCGGAGGGAGAGGCAAGCGTCTCGGGCGGCGCGGACGCGGCCCCGCCCGGGCGTCACTTGAGGACGGCCAGCTCCACCGGTTCCACCTTGCGGTAGACGTCGCGGGGATGGCGGCGGACCCCGTCCACCGTCAGCAGGCGCTCGACGGGGATGTCGAACAGCCTCTCGTTCTCTTCCAGGTACGGCAGGATGACGGCCCAGTCGGCGTCGGTGAGCGCGGCATACCGCCCGCCGTTGAGCTGCTCGTCGTCCAGCCGGCGGTGGGGGTCGCGGACGTAGATGGCGCCGCCGCTGGCCAGGGAAAACAGGTTGCCGCCGGGATACGGCGTGTCCAGGTCGGCGATGGTCCCGTCGGGCTCGACGCGGATCCCGTTGAGGATGCAGAACCCTCCGCCGTGCAGGGGGTCGCCGGCCATGAACGACTCGGCCAGGTAGTCCAGGGCGGTGCCGTTGATGACGACCCGGGGCCGGCCCACGGCGTTGATCAGCGGGCGGCCGGCGGCGTTGCCCAGGATGTAGACCTCCCCGCCCTTGGCGCCGTACAGCAGGGTCTGGCCCACGCTGCCGTGGATCACCAGGCGTCCCGCCTTGAGGATCTGGCCCACCTGGTCCTGGGCGTCGCCGTGCACGCGGATCTCCATGCCGTCCAGGCCCGAGCCCAGGTAGTCCCCGGGACTGCCGTAGACATCGATCCGCACGCCGGCGGTCCGGGGGCCGAACCCTACGCCCACAAAGCGCTGGCCCCGCACGCTGAAGACCACATACCGCCGCCAGCCGGCCTCGTAGGCGGCCACCAGGGTCCGGGCGAGACTGTCCGGGCCTTCGGAGGGGAAGCCCTCGGCGTCCACCACCAGCGTGTGGTCGGGCGCCGGCGGCGGGACCAGCTCCGGACGGCCGGCCCAGGCCAGCCGGTGCCAGGGACCGTCGGCCGGCAGCGGCGGCACCTCCCGGAGCACCCCGTACAGCGCCCCGTGCAGCAGGGCCAGGACGGAGCTGCGCTTTTTGCGTCCGGCGGGCAGCCGGCGGTCGATGAGCCAGGTCAGGACCCCCACCGCCATCTCCCGCGCCCGCGGATCGCGCCGGGCGCGGTGGCGGACCGCCCGCAGCCAGCCCACCAGCGCCTCGTAGTCCCACTCGGCCAGCCCCCGGCGGGCCTGTCCCCGCAGGGCCTCCTCGGAGCCGAAGTCGGGCGACGGAACGCCCGCCGCCCCGCCGATGGGCCGGGCGGTGAGGGCCGGCGGCCGCAGGCGGATCAGGGGGACGTAGGGCTCCTGACCCGGCGGTACCGAGACCGGCTGTCCGAACTTGTTGGTGCAGACCAGCATGCCGTCCGGCGTCACCGTGAACACGAACGCGCCCCCGTCGGTGTACGAGCCGCCCCGGGCGTTCCAGTACAGGTCGGCCACCGGCCCCACCCGGGGATCCTCGTGGTGCAGGCTGGCCAGGGTGGCATCGATGGCCTGTTTCTCGCTGGCCACGACGCCGACGCTGACGCCGGCGCCTTCCTGGAGGGCAAAGACCTGCGGCCGCAACATCGAGGTGTCGGTGATGCCGATGAGCTGCCACGCCTGGGCCGCCCGCGCTGCCGCTGTCCCGCGGTCCCGCCCTCCCGCCACGGTGCGCGCGATGATGAAGAACCACGGGCCGTCGGGCGAGCCGTGGATGTGGGTGGCCTGCAGGGCGCGGTAGATCCGCTGGCGGTCCGGAGGCAGCATCAGGAAGTCCCGTTCGGTCGTGGGCGCCAGGGCCTCGATCACGTGCTCCAGGGGATAGCCATACGTCCGGGCCCACAGGTCGAACAGCAGCACCGCCACCTCGGTGTCGGTCAGAAACAGCGGGTACAGGTGGCGCTGGGCCAGGTACTCGCTGACCGCGTGGTAGTTGGCGAAGTCGCCGTTGTGGACCAGGGCCACGTCCAGGGCCGCGAAGGGGTGGGCGCCGCCGGGGTGCCACACCCGCCCCTTGGTGGGGTATCGCTGGTGGCCGATCCACACCCGGGCCTGCAGGTCCTCCAGGCGGTAGTAGCGCAGCGCCTGCTCGGCGTAGCCGACGATCTTGAAGACCAGCAGGTCGCGCCCGTACGAGAGGACGAACGCCCGCCGCCGGTCGGCGGCGTACAGGGAGCGGTTGAGGCGGAAGGCCCACTGGGAGATGTACTCGTCCTCGGCTGTCCGCCGGTCCACATCCTCCAGGCCGTGCGCGGCGATGAAGGCGTCCAGGACGTCCTCCCGCACCCGGGCGAAGCACCGCCACACGTCCGGGGGGCGGACCTCCAGCCCCTCCACCTCCCGGTGGTCGTCCAGGGTGGGCGCGGGACCGCCGGCGCGGACATCCAGGGCGGGCTCGACGAACTGGCGGACCACGTCGTCGTAGGCCGACGGCTCCAGCAGCGCCACCTGGATCAGGTAGTCCTCCCGCAGGGTCCGCTCGTCCACGCCCAGCTGCTCGGGCACGAGCCCGGCGGCGGCCAGCCCTCCGCCTTTGCCGTTGCCGCGGTTGTGCATCTGCCGGCAGGGGGCCAGGATGTGCCGGCCCCGCACCGGCGCCGAGCACGCCAGCCCCACCACGCCGCAGCCGCCCTCGGCCTCCGCCTTGCCGCGCCGGCCGCCCGGGGGCGGGGTGAGGCAGCGCCGGGACGCGATCAGCCGGGAGAGGGCCTCGGGCCTCATCGGGCGTCCTCCGCGGGCGGGCGGTCCAGGTAGACCAGCAGGTCGGTCCGGCCCCGCAGCGCCCGGATCGAGCGCAGGCCCAGCGCCCGCAGCAGGTCCGCCAGCTGGATCGCCCACGCCCGGTAGAGGTTGGCGATGCGGCCGGCCGCCCAGGCCGGGTCGATCAGCCGCGACAGGTCGGGATCGGTGGTGGTGATGCCGAACGGGCACCCCCTGCCCTTCTCGCAGTCGGCCAGCCGCGTGCAGCCCATGGCCACCAGGTCGGCCATCCCGACGACCGCGCCGTCGGCGCCCAGGGCGATGCACTTGGCGATGTCGTAGGCGGTGCGGATGCCGCCGCTGGCCATCAGCACGATCTCGTCCCGGATCCCCTCCTGCTCCAGGAACCGGTGCACCTTGGGGATGGCGTACTCGATGGGCATGGCGATGTTCTTCTTGGCGATCTCGGGCGCGGCGCCGGTCCCCCCGTACCCGCCGTCCAGGTGGACGATGTGGGCCCCGGCGTAGTAGATGCCCACCGCCACCATGTCCACGTCGGTGGGGGTGCTGACCTTGACCGCCACCACGGCCCGGGGGTTGACGGTGCGGATCCAGTCCACGTGCTTCTTGTGGTCCTCCACCGAGTAGACGCTGTGGAAGGGGAACGGCGAGAACAGCGACGTCCACGCCACCGCCTCCCGCATCAGCGCCACCGCCTCGGTGGTCTTGCCCCCCAGCAGGTGACCGCCCAGCCCCGGCTTGGCGCCCTGGGCGTACTTGAACTCCACGAACCGCGCCCGCTGGATGGTCTCTTCCCGCACCCCGAACAGGCCGGTCGCCACCTGGGTGATGACGTGGTCGGCGTAGGGGATCAGCTCGTCCGGGTACCCGCCCTCCCCGGTGCTGGTGAAGGTGCCGATCTCCCGGGCGGCCATGGCCCGCGCCAGCATGGTCTGCAGGCTCACCGATCCGAAGGACATCCCGCCCCCGTACCAGGGCACGGGGAGGGTGATCGGCGGGCCGTCCCCGCGGCGGTTGAGCGGCAGAGAGAGGTCCACCGGGGTGTCGGGAGGCAGGGCGGCCGGCGTGACGCCGTCCACCTCGCTGACGAAACGCAGGATGTCGAATCCTCCGCCCGAGCGTCCCACCCGGTACTCCCCGCGCTCGGGCGGGCGGCCGGTGGCCGCCTGCACCCACGTCGCCTGCAGCAGGTCCGCCGTCCACCGCAGGTCGCCCATGGCGGGCACCTGGTCCGGCGGCGGCTCGGGGGGCGCGGGCCGGATGTGGACACACAGGGACCGGAACGCCCGCTCCTCCTCGGGCTGGAAGATGGCCCGGCCCGCTTCGCCGCGCAGCCGGCGGACCTCGCGCATGCCCATGGCGCCCAGCACTTCCAGCAGCTGGTCCCGCCACGCCGCCATGAGGTTCACCAGGCGCTGGGCCCCCCACTCCGGGCTGAAGTCCCCCGCCTCGGCGGCGCAGGCGGACCGGTCCGCCCACAGGGCGCACCCGAAGGCCACCGGCAGGATGACGTCCACCGCCACCAGGTCCGCGCCGCAGATGAGGGCCTTGGGGACGTGCTCGGCGGCGGCGATGCCCCCGCTGGCCAGCAGGGTCACCTCATCCCGGATGCCGCACTCTACCAGGTGTCGGTGGATCTCCCGCAGGGCGTCGGCCACAAAACCCCGCCGGCTGCGCCCGTACTCGTCGGCGGCCAGGTGGACCACCTCGGCGCCCGCCCGCACCATCCGCTCCACGGTGTCCGGATCGGCGTGGTCCAGGGGCACATGCCACCCTACCACCAGGTCGGGCCGCCTGGCCTTCAGCCGGCCCGTCGCCTCCGGGTCGGCGCCCTCCACCTCCACGTAGGGGGCCGCCCGCCAGAGGGCCGCGCACCGGTCCACCTCGTCGGGGCGCAGGCGCGGGGCGACCGCGGCGCGGACGTCGGCCAGGTCGTCGCCCCACTGCTCCGGGACGATGATGGCCAGGGTGCCCAGCCGCTGAGCCGCCAGGACTGCGGCCCGGATCGGGGCCCGGGTCGGGGCGGGAAACGGATAGGGGTTGAACACCACCGGAAGCGGCACCGTGAGCAGCGTGAGCCGCGGCTCTTCGCCCGGCGTCAGGTGGGGCGGCGTGCGCCCCAGGTCCACGGCGGTGGAGATGTACTCCCGTCCGTGGATGCCGTCCCGGGTGGGGCGGACGATCTCGGACATGTCCAGCCAGATGGCGTCAAACCCCGGACCCGCAAACGGCCCGCCGTAGCCCGCTCCCGAAATGGGGATGCGGCCGGTGGCGGCCATGTACCAGGTCTGGGTGATGATCTCCGGCGTCCAGTAGGGGTCGCCCCGGCCGGGCGTGGGAAACGGGGGGTGCCCGTACTTCACGTAGTCGTCGTTCTCCCCGAGCAGAAAGCGGGCCGGGGGCGACCACGGCAGGGGCGCGGGGGACGTCTCGATGTGGTAGCGGGATCTCAGCGGCATACTCACGGAGCCCGCCGCGCCCCCGGTTCGGTCGGCACGGGGGGCCGGTAGCGGTTGGTGATGGGCAGCCGGCGGTCCTTGCCGAAGGCTTTGGGGGTGATCTTCACTCCCGGCGGGGCCTGGCGGCGCTTGTACTCGTTGCGGTCGACCATCTCGACGACCCGCCGGACCACCTCGGCCGGAAAGCCCGCCGCCACGATCTCCTCCGGGGGTCTGTCCTCCTCCACGTACATCTTGAGGATCGGGTCCAGGACCTCGTAGGGGGGCAGGGTGTCGGTATCCTTCTGCCCGGGGCGCAGCTCGGCGGTGGGAGGCCGTTCCAGGACACCGTCGGGGATGACCCGCCCGCGCCCGTTGCGCCAGCGGGCCAGGCGGTACACCAGCGTCTTGGGGACATCCTTGAGGACGGCGAAGCCCCCCGCCATGTCGCCGTACAGGGTGGCGTAGCCCACGCTGAGCTCGCTCTTGTTGCCGGTGGTCAGGACCAGCCATCCGAACTTGTTGGACAGGGCCATCAGCAGCGTGCCCCGGATGCGGGCCTGAAGGTTCTCCTCGGTGGCGTCGGCCGGCCGCCCGGCGAACACCGGACGCAGGGTGTCCAGCAGGGCGGCAAACGCCCCGTCGATGCCCAGCTCGATGAGGGGGGTGCCCAGGTTGGCCGCCACCTCGCGGGCGTACCGGTAACTCTCGGCGGAACTGTACCGCGACGGCATCCACACGGGATGCACCCGCTCGGGTCCCAGGGCGTCGCAGGCGATGGTGGCCACCAGGGCCGAGTCCACCCCGCCCGACAGCCCCACCACCACGTCGGTGAACCCGTTCTTGCGCACGTAGTCCCGGGTGCCGAGGATCAGGGCGCGGTAGACCTCCTCGGTGGGGTCCAGCGGCTCGGCCAGCCGCGGGGACAGGGGGCGGGCGGGCGCGGGGGCGAGGGGAGGCAGCGTGTACGCCGGCCCGCCCCGCAGGCCGTCGTCGGGCGGGGGGACCGGGTGCGCGGCCCGGCGGCGGGCCAGGGCGTCGGTATCGATGTCGCAGCAGATGAGGTCTTCCTCGAACTGCGCCCCGCGGGCCAGGATGGCGCCGGAGGGATCGACGATCATCCCCATCCCGTCGAACACCAGCTCGTCCTGACCGCCCACCAGGTTGTTGTAGCACATGACCACGCCGTAGTCCCGGGCGCGGGCCTGGAGCATCTCCTCCCGCTCGCGCCACTTGCCGGCGTGGTAGGGCGAGCCGTTGATGTTGATGATGACCAGGGCTCCCGCCGCCGCCTCCGCCTGGCAGGGCCCTCCGGGGGTCCAGACGTCTTCGCAGATGGTCACCCCCACGGGGACCCCGCCCACCGCGAAGACCGGCGCCTGGCGCCCGGGCTGGAAGTAGCGCTTCTCGTCGAAGACGCCGTAGTTGGGCAGCCGGTGCTTGTGGTAGACGGCCACCCGGTTCCCGTCGGCCAGGATCGCCGCGGCGTTGTAGAGGTGGTCGGCGCGGTCGGCAAACCCCACGACGGCCATGATGCCGCGGGTGTGCGGCGCGATCTCGTCCACGCAGGCCATGTTGGCGCGCACGAAGTCGGGCTTCAGCAGCAGGTCCTCGGGGGGATAGCCGGGGACGGCCAGCTCCGGAAAGCAGACGATGTGGGCTCCCAGGTCGCGGGCGGCGCCGATGGCGTCGCGGATGCGGCGGGTGTTGCCCTCCAGGTCTCCCACCGTGGCGTTGATCTGGGCCATGCAGACGCGCAGCATCCGCCGACGTCCCACCTGCTGCTGATTATACCCGACGGCGCAGGCGGCGGGCGCGCGGGGGCCCGGGGTTGGTGAAGCGGTGGGACGGGGACGCGTTGGAATGTAAAGCGTGGAAACGGTGAAGCGTTACATGGCGGGTGGCCGGCGGGCGTCCCCGAAGATCTGGCGTGGCCGCGTCAGCGTGTCACCGTGTCAATGTGACATTCCGGGGTTCAACGCTCCAACGCTTCAACGTTCCAACGACACAAAAACGCCGGCGGAGACCGGGTGAGGAGTTAGGCCGGGTTGCCGTGCCCGCGCAGAGCCGGAGGCAGTGCGCGGGAAAGCGGTACCTCACTCCCACCTCGAACACCCGCGTCCCGCCGGCGATCTGGTTTGTACCACGGCCGTCGCAGAGAGGTCAATTCGGAACCTGCGTTCCGGAGTTGTGGACAGTGGGGATAAGGGGGACAACTGCAGGAGCCGACATCGGGATCGGAGATCCTGGATCCGGATCAGGAGGTGCGGTCGGCGCCGGAGGCGTGCTGGCGGAGGATCTCCTCGGCCACGGCGCGCATCGTCCGGCGGGTGCTGCGGGCCTGGCGCTGGATGTAGGCGAACGCCTCCGGCTCGCTCCACCCCTGGCTCATCAGCAGCCCCTTGGCGCGCTCGACCACCTTGCGGGTGGCCAGGGCGTCTTCCAGGGATCCGACCTCATCGCGCAGCGCCTGGATCTCCCGGAATCGGGCCAGGGCCGTTTCGATGGCCGGCCGCAGGTCGCCCTCCCGGACCGGTTTGACCAGGTAGGCCAGCACCCCGGCCGCCGCGGCGCGCTCCACGAACTCCCGGTCGGCGTAGGCGGTGAGGATGATGACGGGCCGCTCGGCGCACAGCTCCCGGGCCGCCTGCAGCCCGTCCACCCCCGGCATCTTGATGTCCAGCAGGATCAGGTCGGGCCGCAGCTTGCGGGCCAGATCCAGGGCCCGCGCGCCGTCGCCGGCCTCCCCCACCACGCGGTAGCCCTGTTCCTCCAGCATGGTCCGCAGGCCGAGCCGGATGACGGCTTCGTCGTCGGCGATGAGCACCCGCAGCGGTTCAGCCATAGGGCCTCTCCAGGCGGGGCAGGGTGATGAGGGCCCGGGTGCCGGTACCTCCCGCGTACTCCAGGGTCCCGCCCAGGTCCTCGGTCACCAGCGCGTGGACGATCTTCAGGCCCAGATCGGCGCTGGCCTGCGGGTCGAACCCCGGCGGCACCCCCCGGCCGTTGTCCTCCACCACCACCCGCAGGCCGGACCCCTCGCGGGCGATGGTGATGCGGATGCGCCCTTCGGCCCGCTGGGGGAAGGCGTGTTCCACGGCGTTCTGCAGCAGCTCGTTGACGGCCAGCCCCAGGGAGGTGGCCTGCTGGGAGGTCAGGTGCACATCGTCGCCCTCCACCTCCACCGTCAGCTGCAGGTCCGGGCGGCTCACGGCGGCCAGCACGTTGCCGGCAATCCTCTCCAGCAGCTGGCGCAGGCTGATGGATCGGAACCCCCCGCCGGAGAGGATCTCGTGGACGGCGGCGATGCTGAGGATGCGGTTGATGGTTTCGGTGAGCACCTCCCGGCCCGAGACCTCGCGGCCGTCCCGGAGCTGCAGGCGCAGGAGCATGGCGATGGTCTGCAGGTTGTTCTTCACCCGGTGATGCATCTCCCGGATCACCGCCGACCGCATCACCAGGGTGGCGTTCTCGATGGCCAGGGCGGTCTGGTTGGCCAGGGTGGTCAGCAGCTTCACCTCCGCGTCGGTGAACCGGTGGGGGTGGGCGCGGTAACAGTTGAAGACGCCGATGACCCGGTCCCGCACCACCAGGGGCACCGACAGCAGCGCCCGCAGCCCTTCCTGCCGGGCCACGTCCTTGGCCACGAAGCGCGGGTCGGCCAGCACGTCCTCCACCGCGATGGGCCGGCCCTCCCGGGCCACCAGCCCGGTGATGCCGTCGCCCACCCGCAGCCGGGGGCGGTTCAGGTACGCCGGCCCGGCGGACTGCACCGCGGCGGTCACCAGCTCGCCGGTGGCCTCGTCCACCAGCATCAGGGCGCAGGTGGCGGCGTTGAGCATCCGGGCGGCCATCTCCACGATCAGCCGCAGGACATCCTCCAGGTACAGGGGGGACGTGAGGGTCTGGCTGACTTCGGCCAGGGTGGACAGCTCCATGATCTGCCGGCGCATGTCGTCGTACAGCGCCGCCTTTTCGATGGCGCCGGCCGCCAGGTCGGCGATCAGCCCCAGCAGCTCCATCTGGTCGGGCGTGTACTCCCAGACGGCGGTGGTCTGGACGTTGATGGCTCCCAGAACGCGGCCGGCAGTGACCAGCGGGACGGCCGCCAGGGACCGGAAGGCGTACTCCCGCGTCTCGGGCAGGTAGACAAAGCGGGGGTCGCTGGCCGCGTCGCTGCTGGCCACCGGGCGGCCCTCCCGCACCGCCCACCCGGTGAGCCCCTCCCCCACCCGCAGGCGCGCCCGCCCCACCGCGTCGGGCGCCAGCCCCGTGGTGGCCTTGAGGACCAGGTACTCGCCGGCGGGATCCAGCAGGTAGATCGAGCAGCTGTCCACGCCCATCACCTCGGCGGTGGTCCGGGTGATGAGGTGCAGGGTGCTGTCCAGGTCCAGGGCGGACCCGATGGCCCGGCTGATGGCCCGCAGGGCCGCGATCTCCGACGAGGGGTGGCGCGCCGGGGCGCTGGCACCGTCCATACCTTGGTGCCATGATAGCACGGGCCCCGGGACCCTGCGGCGTCAGCGGGGACGATAGACGACCCGGGCGCCCACGCCGATGCCGTGCCGGCGGAAGAACCCCTGGTTGACCTCGAGAGCGTACCGGCAGGGGCGGGCGGGCTCGTACAGGGCGAACGGGCCGGTGGCGGGATCGGGGGCCACCGGCATGTCCTGGATGTCCACCACCGTCCACTGCTCGTCGATGAACGCGATGGACAGGGGGATGAGGGTGTTCTTCATCCAGAACGGCCACCGGCCGGTGGACTCGAACACGAACAGCATCCCGGCGTACTCGTCGAGCCGCGTGCGGAACATCAGCCCCTGCTGCCGGGTCTCGGGCGTATCGGCCACCTCCACCTCCAGGGCGACCCGCACCGGTCCCTGGATCAGGGTGACGGTGCCCCGCTTGAACGCCGCCCCGGGCGCGGGCGCCGCGGCCGGCACGGCCAGAAGGAGCAAGATCCCCACTGCGAGACGCATCTCCTTTACTCTACACGATCTGCGCAATCACGCGATCTTCGCAATCCAGTGCGATCTGCTGAAGGTCAGTTGGATCGCGCAGACCGCGCAGATCGCGTGGATGGTGGAGGGGTCTTCCCTGGCCGTCCCGAACGGTTCCCTGACGTGGCCACGCGTGCCGACTACGACGTGATCGTGGTGGGATCCGGGCCGGCCGGGGCCATGGCGGCCCTGCGGACCGCGGCCCGGGGGCTGCGCACGCTGGTGGTGGAAGAGCACCCCGCCCCCGGCACCCCCGCCCACTGTTCGGGAAAGATCCAGGTCCACGCCTTCCGGGAGTTCGGCCTGCCGGGCGAGCTTATCCTCACCGCCCTGCGGGCCGGAACCTTCTACGGCCCCGGAGGCTCTGTCGCCCGCGTGCGCCGTCCGTCCCCCGACTCGTTCGTGGTGGACCGGGCGGAGTTCGACCGCTGGCTGGCCGCCCGCGCCCAGGAAGCCGGCGCGCACCTGGCGCTGGGCACCCGGGTGCGCGCTGCGCAGCGGGAGGGCGGCCTCGTGCGGGTGACCGGAGAGCGCGGGGGGCGGACCTTGTCCGCCACGGCGCCCGTGGTGGTGGACGCCGAGGGCGCGCGCCCGGTCCTGCCGCGCGCCCTGGGCCTGCGCCTGCCCCGGCGGATGGTGCACGGGCTGCAGTACGAGTGTACCGGTGTCGACGTGGAGTGCGACGACTGCCCCGAGCTGTACCTGGGCCGGGCGTGGGCTCCGGGGTTCTTTGGCTGGCTGATGCCCCTGGGAGGGACGCGCGCCCGGGTGGGGGTGTGCGTGGATCCCCGCCTGACCGACCGGCCCCCGGCGTACTTCCTGGACAGGCTGATCCGCGAGCACCCGGTGGCGTCCCGGCGCCTGCGGGCCGCCCGGGTCCGGCGGCGGCTGGGCGGTCCGATCCCGCTGCTGGCGGCGCGCCACCGGACCAGCGCCGAGGGGCTGATCGTGGTGGGCGACGCGGCCGGCCACGTGAAGGCCACCAGCGGCGGTGGCATCTACTTCTCGCTGATCGGAGGCGACCTCGCCGCCGCCGCGGCGGCGGGATACGTGGGAGGGGACCGCTCGGCCCTGGCCGCGTACGAGCGGGGGTGGCGCCGCCGGTTCGGGAGGGAACTGCGGGCCACGGCGGCTGCCCGGCTGGCCCTCGCCCACATGAGCGACGCCGATGTGGACGCGGTGGTGGAGGCCGTCGCATCCGACCGGCGCCTGCGGGACGCGATCCAGCGCCGGGGCGACACCGCATTCCAGTCGCGCCTGCTGGCGCCGCTGGTGGCCCACGCCCTGCGGCCCGCGCACCTGCCCCGCCTGGCGGGCGCCCTGGCGGCGCTGGTGCGGTACGGCCTGCGGGCGCTGTGGGACGACGGGGTGGCGGAGGAGAACGAAGGCGGCGAGGGGAACCGATAGGCGACGATGCGGCTGATCGCCGACCTGCACCTGCACTCCAGGTACAGCCGGGCCACGAGCCGGGAGATGGACGTGGAGAACCTGGCCCGGTGGTGCGCGCTGAAGGGCATCGGCGTGGTGGGCACCGGCGACTTCACCCACCCGGTGTGGCTGCGGGAACTGCGGGCCAAGCTGCGGCCCAACGACCGGGGCCTGTACACCTACGGCGGCGTGCACTTCATGCTCACCGTGGAGGTGTCCAACGTCTACCCCCAGGGCGGGCGCCTGCGCAAGATCCACAACCTGATCTTCGCGCCGTCCTTCGAGGTGGTGGAGCGCATCAACGCCGTCCTGTCGCGCTTCGGCTCCCTGATGGCCGACGGCCGCCCCACCCTCACCCTGCCGTCGGACAAGCTGGTGGAGTACGTCATGGAGATTTCCCCCGACTGTCTGGTGGTTCCGGCCCACGCGTGGACGCCCTGGTTCAGCCTGTTCGGCAGCCAGTCGGGGTTCGACTCGCTGGAGGAGTGCTTCCGGGACCAGGTGCGCCACATCGCCGCGGTGGAGACCGGACTCAGCAGCGACCCGCCCATGAACTGGCGCCTGTCCCAGCTGGACCGGGTGGCGCTGTTGAGCAACTCCGACGCCCACTCGCCGGCCAGGCTGGGGCGGGAGGCCAACGTCTTCGAGGCCGAGCCCGACTACCACCAGCTGATCGGGATCATCCGGAGCCGGGACGCCGGGCGGTTCCTGTACACGATCGAGTTCTTCCCCGAGGAGGGCAAGTACCACTTCGACGGCCACCGGGCGTGCAACGTCCGGCTGTCGCCCCGGGAGTCCGCGGCCCGGGGCAACCGGTGTCCCGCCTGCGGCCGCCCGGTCACGGTCGGGGTGTTGCACCGGGTGGAGGATCTGGCCGATCGGCAGGAGGGCTACGTCCCTCCCGGCGCGGTCCCGTACCGCAACCTGGTGCCGCTGGAGGAGATCATCGCCGCGGCCCTGGGGGCGCAGCCGGGCACCGGCGCCGTGCGCGACGAATACGTGAAGCTGTGCACCCGCCTGGGCGGCGAGTTCGCCGTCCTGATGGACGTCCCGCCCGACGAACTGGCCCGCCACACCACGCCGCGGGTGGTGGAGGGCATCCGGCGGGTGCGGGAGGGCCGGGTGGAGATCGCTCCCGGATACGACGGCACCTACGGCGAGATCCGCATCTTCGGGACCGCGGCCGACGCGGACCGCTCCCGGGACGAGGAACCGGCCCAGATCAGCCTCTTCTGACGCGACGGCGGACGCCGGAATCAACGGTCCCGGATGCAGACCGCGCGGGGCGCGGGTCCGCTCCGGCGATCGCCGATCCCGGATCCCCGCGGTCATCCTCTATGGCCACCGTCGTCCTCAAGCCCGGCCGGGACCAGCGGCTGCGGGGCGGCTACCTGTGGATCTTCGCCGGGGAGATCGCCCGCATCGAGGGCGACGTCCAGGTCGGCGACGTGGTGGACGTGCGGTCGGCGCGCGGGCAGTGGGTGGGGCGCGGGCTGGTGAACCCCCAGTCGGCGCTGACCGTCCGCCTGCTGACCGTCCAGCGGGAGGAGATCGACCGGGAGTTTTTCCGCCGCCGGATCCAGGAGGCCCTGGACTACCGGGCGCGGTGGGCCGCATCCTGGCAGGCGGTCCGGGTGGTGTACGGGGAGGCCGACCGCCTGCCGGGTCTCATCGTGGACCGGTACGGCGACGTGGTGGTGGTGCAGACCGTGACGGCGGGGATGGACCTCCGCCGCGAGATGCTGGCGGAGGTGCTGGAGGAGGTGCTCCAGCCGGCGGCCATCTACGAGCGCAACGACGCACCGGTACGACGCCTGGAGGGTCTGCCGGAGCGGGCCGGGTGGCTGCGGGGGGAGCGTCCACCCCTGGTGGAGGTCGCCGAAGGCCCCGCCCGCTGGGCGGTGGACGTGGCCCGGGGCCAGAAGACGGGGTTCTACCTGGACCAGCGGGAGAACCGCCTGGCGGTGGCGGCCCGGTGCCGCGGGGCAGAGGTCCTGGATGTCTTCTGCTACACGGGGGCGTTTGCGATCCAGGCGGCCCTGGCCGGGGCCGCCCGGGTGGTGGGGGTGGACATCTCCGCCGACGCGCTGGCCCACGCCCGCCGCCACGCCGAGATGAACGGGGTCGCCGGGCTGTGCACGTTCTCCGAGGCAAACGCCTTTGACGAGCTGCGGCGCCTGGCGGCCGCCGGCGCGCGGTTTGACGTGGTCATCCTGGACCCGCCGCCGTTCGCCCGCAGCCGGGACGCGGTGGAGCGGGCCCTGGCCGGCTACAAGGAGATCAACCTGCGGGCGATGAAACTGTTGCGCCCCGGGGGGTTGCTGGTGACCTGCTCATGCTCCCACCATGTGGGGGAGGACCTGCTGCTGTCGGTGGTGGCCGACGCGGCCGCCGACGCCCGGCGGGCGGTCCGGCTGGTGGAGAGCCGGGGCCAGGCCGCCGACCACCCGGTCCACCCCGCGATGCTCGAGACCGGCTACCTCACCTGCCTGCTGGTGGAGGTGCGGCCGCGCTGACCGTCGGCGCCGCCGATGCCTCCGCCGCGTCCGGCGGCCGGCGCCGGTGTGGTATACTTTTTGTGAGCGTGAGACATCGCGGATGCCCGTCCCCATGGGGGCGGGTGCGGAAAGGACGGAGTGATGCGCGAGGGGGGAGCCGCGAGGCTCCCTTCGCTGCATTCCACAGGTGGAGATGTCGCAGCCGATGACGTCGCACCTTCCGGCCGCGGGCCGGAAGGCGGGGGTGAAGGTGGTCCCCCGACAGATTCATATCACCGACAACCTGGACCTGCTCCTGAACGTGCTGCCGCCGCGGGTGCGCCAGGCCCTGCAGCAGCAGCCGGATCTGGAGTCGCTGCTGGAGGTCGTCCTCGACCTGGGGCGCCGCCCCGAGGCCCGCTTCCCCCAGAGGGTGGTCCCCCTGTCCGAGGAGTACGTGACCCGCGAGGACCTGCAGTACGTCACCAGCCGGGTGGGGGCCTTCGGCAAGGACAACCGCGCCGGCATCGAGCGCACCCTGCACCGCATCTCGGCCATCCGCAACCGGCAGGGAGAGGTCGTGGGCCTCACCTGCCGGGTGGGGCGCGCGGTGGTGGGCACGGTGGACATCATCCGGGACGTGATCGAGTCCGGCAAGAGCATCCTGCTGGTGGGGCGTCCCGGCGTGGGGAAGACCACCCTGCTGCGGGAGGCCGCCCGGGTCATGGCCGACGAATTCGGCAAGCGGGTGGTGGTGGTGGACACCTCCAACGAGATTGCCGGCGACGGCGACATCCCCCATCCGGGCATCGGCAGCGCCCGCCGCATGCAGGTGCCGCACCCGGAGCTGCAGCACGCGGTGATGATCGAGGCTGTGGAGAACCACATGCCCGAGGTCATCGTCATCGATGAGATCGGCACCGAGGCCGAGGCGCTGGCCGCCCGGACCATTGCCGAGCGCGGCGTCCAGCTGATCGCCACCGCCCACGGCAACACCCTGGACAACCTGCTCCAGAACCCCACCCTCAGCGACCTGGTGGGCGGCATCCAGGCGGTCACCCTCTCCGACGAGGAGGCCCGGCGCCGCGGCACCCAGAAGACGGTGCTGGAGCGCAAGGCGCCCCCCACCTTCGACGTGGTCATCGAGATCCAGGACAAGGACCGCCTGGCGGTGCACCACGACGTGGCCACGGTGGTGGACCGCTACCTCCGGGGCGTGCCGCCCCGCCCCGAGATCCGGGTGCGGACGCAGGAGGGGGAGGTGCAGATCGAGCCCCCGCGGGTCACGGTGGACTCCTGGGCGGCGCAGGGTCCCCTGGCGCCCCCGCCGGCCGAGCCGGTGGGGCGGCCGGGCCACCGCGGGGTGCGCATCTACCCCTACGCGGTGAGCCGTAACCGGCTGGAGCGGGCCATCCGGGACCTGGGGGTGCCGGCGTCCATCGCCGACTCCCTGGAAGCCGCCGACGTGGTCCTGACCCTCAAGTCCCAGGAGCGCCGGCAGCCGCGCCGCCTGCGGGAGGCCGTGGCCCGGGGGATGCCCCTGCACGTGCTCAAGAGCAACACGGTGACCCAGATCCAGGGCTTCCTGCGCAGCCTGTTCGACGTGGAGGACACCGATCAGCAGGAGATGGCCCTGCGGGAGGTGGAGGAGGCCATCTCGGAGGTCCTTCACACTGCCCAGCCGGTGGAGCTGTCTCCCCAGAACTCCTACATCCGCCGCCTGCAGCACCAGCTGGTGCAGCGCTACGGCCTGGCCTCGGAGAGCCGCGGCGAGGAGCCGTTCCGCCGCGTGGTGATCTTCCCCCGATGAGCGCCCCGCCCGCCGGCCGCTGATGCGGGGGCTGTTCATCACCCTGGAGGGGCCCGAGGGAGCCGGCAAGACGACCCAGGCTCGCCTGCTGTACGAGCGCCTCCGGTCCCGCTATCCGGTGGTCTACACCCGCGAGCCCGGCGGCACGGCCATCGGCGAGCGGATCCGGGCGTTGCTGCTGGACCACGCCCACCCCGAGATGACCCCCCGCACCGAGATGCTCCTGTTCGCCGCCGCCCGCGCCCAGTTCGTCGCCGAGGTGGTGGAACCCGCCCTCCGGGCGGGCCAGCTGGTCCTGTCGGAACGCTACGTGGACGCGTCGGTAGCCTACCAGGGCTACGGGCGCGGGCTGCCGGTGGAGGTGGTGCGCCAGGTCAACGAGGCCGCCACCGGCGGCCTGCGGCCCGACCTCACCATCCTGCTGGACATCGACCCGGCCGTGGGACTGGCCCGGGCCCGGCGGGTGTCGGGCGCCGAAGGCCTCCAGGGCGGCGATCGGCTGGAGCGGGAGGACCTGGCCTTCCACGCGCGGGTGAGGGCAGGATTCCTTGCACTGGCACACGAAGAACCCGACCGCATTCGCGTCGTCGACGGCGGCCGCGACCAGGAGAGCGTCCACCGGGAGATCGTGCACGCGGTGGACGCCTTTCTGGCGGCGCGGGGGTGGCCTCCATCAAGCTCGTCCTGACCATCGTCCAGGAAAAGGACGCGGGGCGATTGATCGACGCCCTCACCGACGAGGGGTTCCAGGCCACCATGCTGGCCAGCACCGGAGGCTTCCTGCGCGAGGGGAACTCCACCATCCTCATCGGCGTCGACGACGCCCAGGTGGACGCGGTCCTCGGCATCATCCAGCGCTGCTGCCACCGCCGGGAGCAGTTCGTCAGCCCCATGCCGCCGGCGGTGGAACCGGTGGACTCCTACGTGACCTATCCGGTCAAGGTGGAGGTGGGCGGGGCCATCGTCTTCGTCCTGCAGGTGGAGCGCATGGCCCGCTTCTGACCCGGATGCCGTTTGCCGATCTGGTGGATCAGGACCACGCCGTGATGCTGCTGCGCGCGGCGGCGCGCGGCGGCCGGGTGTCCCACGCCTACCTGTTCGCCGGGCCGGCGGGCGTCGGGCGGCGGTCGGCCGCCCTGGCGTTTGCCCAGCTGCTGAACTGCCAGCAGCCCGACGGCGACGCCTGCGGCCGCTGCCCGTCCTGCGACGCCATCGCCGCGGGGCGCCATCCCGACGTGCGGGTGGTGGACGTGAGCCGGGGCATGGTCCTGGACCCCGACGATCCCACCCGAACAGGCATCGGGATCCGGCAGATCCTGGCCCTGCGGCGGGACGTGGTCTACCCGCCCTACCAGGGCCGGTGGAAGGTGTACATCCTGGCGGACGCCGAGACCCTCACCCCGGAGGCGGCCAACAGCCTGCTGAAGGTCCTGGAGGAGCCTCCGCCCCGGGTGGTGATCATCCTGATCGCCGAGTCCACCGTCCCCCTGCCGCCCACCGTGGTGTCCCGCTGCCAGCTGGTGCGCTTCGCCCTGATCCCGCTGTCCGCCGTGGAGCAGGCCCTCCTCCGGCGGGGGCTGCGGGCGGAGGATGCGCGCTTTGCCGCCATCCTGTCGGGCGGACAGCTGGGGCGGGCCCTCCAGTGGGCCACGTCCGAGGAGGCCCGGCAGCGCCGGGAAAAGATCCTGGACCTGCTGGAGCGGATCGAGCGCGCCGACCCGCTGGAGATCCTGGACGCCGCCGAGGAGCTCGCCCGGGACAAGGACGCCCTCGCCGACCTGCTGGAGATCGCCCTGTTCTGGTACCGGGACCTGCTGGTGTGGCAGCAGACCCGCAGCGACCGCCACCTGGCGAACGCGGACCGGCGGGAGCGCATCGCCGCGGCAGCCGCCTCCACCCCTCCCGCCGTCCTGGCCTCCCGCCTGGACGCGGTCCGGGACGCGCAGGACGCCCTGCGGCGCAACGTGCACCCCCGGCTGCTGCTGGAGACGCTGCTGATGCGCCTGGCCCGCCCCCCGGAGGAGCCGGCGCGGCGCGCCACCTGAGGCGCCGGCGCCGGAGGAAAACCTTCGCGTTCCCGCGAAACTCCCCCACAACACCGCGTGGGATCACCGATCTCCTGACATTCCTGGAACCGGGAGGGGCGGCCATGAGAGGGCAGACGCCGGGGTGGCTGGGGACTGTGTGGGTGCGGGGCGCGGCCGCGCTCCTGCTGGTGGCGGCGGTGGCGGCGGTGGGCGCAGCGGCGCCGCGCCAGTCGGGGACGCTGGCCATCCTGCACTTCAGCGTCATCAAGGGCACCACCTGGTCGGGCGCGCACCACCGGGCCGGCCAGCGCATCGCCGAGAAGTATCCCGCCATCAAGTACGTCTACCGGGAGGAGGTCGGACCCGACCTCACCATCCCCTACGCCGAGGAGCTCATCCGCCAGGGGGCGACCATCGTGGTCGGCAACGCCGAGTTCATGGGCCTGCCCCTGAAGGACATCGCCGACAAGTACCCGGACGTCTACTTCGCGTCGGTGGTGGCCAGCGACGTGACCACCAAGCGCAACTTCATCCGGTTCTTCCCGCGTCAGTACCAGGCGCTGTACCTGGAAGGGCTGATCGCCGGCGCCCTGACCCGCACGGGGAACATCGGGATCGTGTCGGCCTTCCCCAACGTGCAGGTGCTGCGCCGCCAGGCGGGATTCTTCCTGGGCGTGCAGGATGCGGCCCGCGCCCTGAACAAGCGCGTCACCGTGTATGTCAAGTACGTGGGCGACTGGTACAAGCCCGCCGAGGAACGGGAGGTGGCCACCACCCTGGTGACCCAGCAGCGGGTGGACGTGCTTACCCAGCAGACCGACTCGGGGTCCCCCCTGGACGTGGCCCAGGAGCGCAAGATCTGGTTCGTGGGCAAGGACATGGACGTGGTGGGATTCTACGGCTGGTCCAGCACCGACACCGTGGCGGTGTCCTTTGACACCCGGTGGGAGGTCCTGTACGACCGCATGGTGCGCGACTGGCTGGCCGGCAGCCGCACCCCCCGCACCCTGCTGTACCTGGGCATGAAGGACACCATGACCCTGGCCGACGGCACCGTGGAGCCCACCGTGGACATCATGAACAACAAGAAGGTGGGCGTGGACGCCATCAGCCCCAAGGCCCGCCCGCTGATTCCCGCGTCCATCCTGCGGCTGGTCGCCCAGCGGCGGGAGCAGATGATGAAGGGGGAGTGGGACCCGTTCTTCGAGCACGCCTTTGTGAGCAACGGCACCGGGCTGGCCCTGGCGGGGACGCCGATTCCTCCCAAGGGCACCGTGGTGAAGAAAGCCCGGGAGATGCCGTCCGACGAATGGCTGCTGGGCAAGTTCAACTTCGACCTGGAGGGAATGACCATCCTCAAGTAACCGGCGGACCGGCGCACCCGGCCTCCGGTTCCGGCGGGATGGACGAGGACGCGAGGAGGCTCCTCCCCCCGCCCGGCGTGCGGCGGGGAGGAGCCTCTCCATCGCTGCCCGCGCCTGCTGATCCCCCATGATGTCCGATCGCGTTCTCCCGGCGCCCGACCCGGCGGCTTCCCTGCTGCTCGCCCGCGGCATCACCAAGCGGTTTCCCGGCGTGGTGGCCCTCGACCGCGTGGACCTGGACGTGCGGGCCGGCGAGGTGCACGCCATCCTGGGCCAGAACGGGGCCGGCAAGACCACCCTGATGAACATCCTGTTTGGCCTGGTGCGCCCCGATGAGGGCGCGCTGTACCTGCGGGGACGGCGGGTGCAGTTCCGGTCCCCCCACGACGCCATCGCCGCGGGCATCGGCATGGTCCACCAGACCCGCCGGCTGGTGGCCGCCCACACCGTCCTCGAGAACATCATCCTGGGCCACCCCCGGGCCCGGGGCCTGCTGCACCTGCGCCGGATGCGGCCCGAGGTGGAGGCCCTGTGTGCCCGGTACGGCGTCCGGCTGGACCTGGACGCCAGGGTGTGGCAGCTGCCGGAGGGCCAGCGCCAGTGGGTGGAGATCCTGAAGGCGCTGTACGGGGGCGCCCGCATCCTGATCCTGGACGAGCCCACGTCGGCGCTCACCCCGCCCGAGGTGGCCGCCCTGGTGGAGGGGCTGCGCACCCTGGTGGACGAGCAGGGAGTCACCGTCCTGCTGGTCACCCACAAGCTGCCCATCGTCATGGCCGCCAGCCACCGGGTGACCGTCCTGCGAGGGGGCAGGGTGGTGGCGTGCCTGAACACCGCCGAGGCCACCGAGGACCTCCTGGTGCGCCACATGGTGGGCCGCGACGTGTCCTTCCAGCCGGCGGAGGCGGCGGTGGCGGGGCGCCCGCTGCTGCGGGTGGAGGGCCTGTGGGTGTACAACGACAAGGGGCTGCCCTCGGTGCGGGGGGTGTCGTTCACCCTGCGGGAGGGGGAGATCCTGGGCGTGGCGGGGGTCACCGGCAACGGCCAGGAGGAGCTGGCCCAGGTCCTGGCGGGGCTGCGCCCGCCGGCCGCCGGGACGGTGGTGTTCGACGGACAGGACATCACCCGGCTGTCGGTCCTGGCCCGCTGGCAGCGGGGCATCGGCTACGTGCCGGCGGACCGCACCGAGCTGGCGTCGATTGCGGCCTTCTCGCTGGTGGAGAACACCACCCTGACCTACCACTTTGACCCTGCCTTCACGCCCCGCGGCCTGCTGGACACGGGGGGGCTGGAGGGGCTGACCCAGCGCATCATGGCGTCGTTCGGCGTGGTGGCTCCCCACCCGCACGTCCGCGCGCGCCACCTGTCGGGAGGGAACCTCCAGAAGCTGGTGCTGGGGCGGGTGCTGTCGCGGGCACCGCGGCTGCTGATCGCCCACCTGCCCACCCAGGGGCTGGACGTGGAGGCTACGGCATTCGTCCGGAGCAAGCTCCTGGAGGCGCGGGCCGCGGGCGCGGCGGTCCTGCTGATCTCCGAGGACCTTGACGAGATCCTGTCCTGCAGCGACTGGGTGGCGCCCATCTACGAGGGGCAGTTCGTGGCCGTCCTGCCCCGCCGGCAGGCCGATGCCGGGACGGTGGGCGCCATGATGGCCGGCCTGCGGCCGGGGGTGCGGGTTCCGTGATCGTGGGCCGCTACCAGGTGGCCCTCCAGCCGCGGCAGACCCGCTCGGCGTCGTCGGCGGCGCTGGCGGCCCTGCTGGCCATCGCGCTGGCCCTGGTCCTGGCCAGCGCGCTGTTCGCCTCCTCCGAGGCCGGCGTGCTGGCCGGCTACCGGGTGGTGTTCTCCTACGCCTTCTTCAACCCCCACGGGGCCGCGGCCACCGCGCACCGGGCGGTGTACCTGCTGCTGTGCACCTACGCCTTCCTGCTGCCCTTGCGGGCGGGCCTGTGGAACATCGGCCTTCCCGGCCAGGTCTATGCGGGAGCGCTGGCGGCGTTCGCCGTGCCCCTGGCCCTGGGCATGTCCCGGGAGGCCGCGGGGGGGTGGCCGCCGGGGGTGGTGATCGCACTGATGGCCCTGGCCGCGGCCGCATCCGGCGCGGCGGTGGGAAGCCTGGCCGGCGCACTGCGGGCCCGCCTCCAGGTCAACGAGATCCTGGTCACCATGATGCTGAACTCGATCCTGTTCTGGCTGGTGTCGTTCATGATCAAAGAAGGCGGACCGCTGATGGGCGCCACGGCCGAGGGTGAGAGCTTCACCCTCCCGGCGGCGCTGCGGGCGCCGCTGGTGGCCGGGCTGCCGGTCACCGCCGCCCTGGGGGCGGCGGGGGCGCTCCTGATCGATCCGGTCCTGGCGCGGACCGCCCTGGGCTACCGCATCCGGGCGTTCGGGGAGAACCCCCAGGCCGCCCGCTATGGTGGCATCAGCCCGCTGGCCCTGTCGCTGCTGGTGTTCGCGGTCGGGGGGGCCAGCGCCGGCCTGGCCGGGTACCACACGTTTGCCGCCATCCCCGGGCTGTACAAGATCCCCGGCAACTACGGGTTCTACGGCGACCTGAGCTTTTACGGCCTCATCACCGCGCTGATCGCGCGGGGGTCCGCCCTGGCGGCCGTGCCCATCGCCGTCCTCCTGGCGGGGTTGTCCCTGGGAGCGCGCTTTGCCCAGGGGATGTTGCGGCTGCCGTTCGGCGTGGATTACGCGCTGCTGGGGCTGCTGATGATGACGTTCGTGGCCTCCCACATCCTGGACCGGTTCCGGGTGGTCTGGCGGCGGGTGCCCGCCGGGGTCCTCCGGCCGGCCGCGGGCACGCGCCGGGGGTAGCACGCCGTGTGGGACCTGCTCGCCCGCAGCCTGGAGGCCAGCACCGTCTTCGTCTTCGCGGCGCTGGGGGAACTGGTCAACCAGCGCGCGGGGACCCTCAACGTGGGCCTGGAAGGCCTGATGCTGTTCGGCGGCACCGCGGCCTTCATCGCCGCGCGGCTGACCGCCAGCTACCTGGCCGCCCTGGCGGCCGCCGTGGCGGTGGGAACGGTGCTGGGGCTGGCCCACGGGTTCTTCTCCATCACCCTGCGGGGGGATCAGGTGGTGAGCGGGATGGGTCTGTGGATCCTCAGCTTCGGCCTGACCACCTACCTGGGCAGCCCCTTCACCGGCCCGCTGGGGCTGCCGCGGATGGCGGGGGCCTTTGGCCTGTCGCCGTTCGTGTACGCGGGGGTCGCGCTGGTGGTGGTGAGCGCGGTGGTCCTGTTCCGGACCGGCGCGGGGCTGGCCATCCGGTCGGTGGGGGAGAACCCGCTGGCGGCCGAGGCGTCGGGCGTCCCCGTGGGCCTCACCCGCTACCTGTGCGTGGTCTGGGGCGGGGTGCTGGGTGCCCTGGGGGGCGCGGTCTACACCCTGTCCTACAACCCCGTGTGGACCTACAACTTCCTGATGGGGTGGGGGTTTGTCAGCCTGGCCCTGGTGTTCTTCTCCATGTGGAATCCGTGGATCTTGCTGGCCGGCGCCACGCTGTTCGGGATCATGTGGCAGCTGTCCCTCAGCCCCGAACTGGTCCTGCCCGGCGTGCTGTCCCGGTACATCTGGCGCACCGTGCCGTTCGCCGTCACCATCCCCATCCTGGTGGTCATCTCCACCCCCTGGTTCCGCAGCCGCTGGGGGCTGGCCCGGCCGGAGGCGCTGGGCCGTCCGTTCGCGCCCGACTGAGGCGGCTCAGCGCCGGCGCGCGCGGGCTGCCTGCCGGAGCGCCTTGAGCACCCGCAGGTTGCGGCGGTCCGGCCCCTGGCGGTCGAACCCCGGCGTCTCGATGACGCCGGCCAGCCGCTGCAGGCGCGGGTGGGCGATCAACGCCGCAAACCCCTGCCGGCCGATGCGGCCCTGCCCGATGTTCTCGTGGCGGTCCAGGTGCGATCCCAGAGCCCCGCGGGAGTCGTTGAGGTGCAGCAGGTGCAGGTGGCGCAGCCCCACCGTGCGGTCGAACGCCCGCATGGTGGCGCGCACGCCGTCCGGGGTGCGCAGGTCCCACCCGGCGGCGAACAGGTGGCAGGTGTCCAGGCACACGCCCACCCGCGGGTGGTGACCCAGGGCCTCCAGGATCTCCGCCAGCTCCTCGAACGTCGCGCCCACCTGGCCGCCGGCGCCGGCGCTGTGCTCCAGCAGCACCCGCGCGCTCCCGGTGGCGTCCAGCGCCGCCGCGATCGCCGCCACCACCCGCACCCGCGCCTGCGCCCACGGACGGATCCCCCGGCTGCCCAGGTGGGTGACCACCGCCTGCCCCTCCAGGCGGTCCATCAGGCGCAGCGACGCGATCAGGCTGGCGGTGGACCGCCGGTAGACCTCCGGGTCGTCGGAGGCCAGGTTGATCAGGTAGGCGGCGTGGGCCACCAGGGGATCCAGCCCCGCCCGGCGCCGCTTGGCCACGAACAGGTCCAGGTCCCGCTCGGGATAGGTCACCTCCCGCCACTGGCGCGGGCTGCCCGTGAAGATCTGCAGGCACTCGCAGCCGATGGCCACGGCGCGGTCCACCGCCAGGTGGAGCGCGCCCCGGATGCTGACGTGGGCGCCGAACCTCACGCAGGGGGGTGGGATTCGCGGTCGCCGCGGTGTCCCCCTGGCCCGCCGGGCGCGGCAAGAGTTCCCGCCGCGGGGTGCGAATCACCCTTCCATACCACCTGCGGCACAGGGAGGCCGGCATGAGGACCCAGTGGGGCTTCACCACCCGCGCCATCCACGGCGGGGCCATTCCCGACACCCACCGGGCGGTGGCGCCGCCCATCTACCAGACGGCGACCTTCTCCTACGAGACGGCGGCCGAGGGGGCGCGGCTGGGCCAGGAGATCCCCCCGGGCTATGTGTACACCCGGTGGGGCAACCCGACCACCCGCGCCCTGGAGGAGAAGGTGGCGCTGCTGGAAGGCGGAGAGGACGCCCTGGCTGCGGCGTCGGGGATGGGGGCGATCGCCGCCACCCTCCTGGCCGCCCTCCGGCCCGGCGACCACGCGGTGGCGCCGACGGCCATCTACCAGGCGTCCTACCAGCTGTTCAGCGACGTCCTGCCCTCCTTCGGCATCCAGACCACGCTGATCGCCGAGCCCACGACGGAGGCCTACGAGCGCGCCCTGCGCCCGACCACCCGCCTGCTCTTCATCGAGACCCCCTCCAACCCCATGCTGGGCATCACCGACATCGCCGCCGTGGCGGCCCTGGGCCGGGAGCGCGGGGCGCTGACGGTGGCCGACAATACGTGGGCCACCCCGTACAATCAGACGCCCCTGGCCCTGGGGGTGGACGTGGTGGTGCACAGCGCCACCAAGTACCTGGGCGGGCACCACGACGTCACCGCCGGCGTCATCGTGGCCAGCCGGGAGTTCATCGCCCGCGCCAAGCGGTGGGTACGCCTGCTGGGGGCCACCCCCGACCCCTTCGGGTCCTGGCTGGTCATCCGGGGTCTGGCCACCCTGGCGCTGCGGGTGGAACGCCAGAATCAGACCGCCCAGCAGCTGGCCGAGTTCCTGGCGGCCCACCCGGCGGTGGCGCGCGTCTACTACCCGGGCCTGCCGGACCACCCCGGCCACGCCGTGGCCCGCCGGCAGATGCGCGGGTTCGGCGGCATGCTGAGCTTCGAGGTGGCGGGCGGATACGAGGCGAGCGTGCGCGTCTTCGACGCGCTGCGGGTATGCACCCGCGCCACCAGCCTGGGCGGGGTGAGCACCCTGGTGTCGCACCCGGCCAGCATCAGCAGCGTCCACATGCCCGCCCGCGTGCGGGAGGCCGCCGGCATCGCGCCGGGGCTGATCCGGGTCAGCGTGGGCATCGAGGATCCCTCCGACCTGCTGGAGGACTTCTCCCAGGCGCTGCGGCGGATCTGATGCGACTGGCCGTGCTTCCCCAGCGGTTCGTGCGGGTGCGGGTGGCGGCGTTCCTCCAGCCCAGCCTCCAGCGCGCCCTGGCCGGCGTGCCCGGCCCGTGTGTCACCGCCCGGGAAGGCGGCGACGTTGTGGCGACGCTGCAGGAGGACGCGTGGGCCCGCCTGGCTCCGCGGTTCGCCTCGGCCCGCGTGGAGCGCGGGCTGCGCCTGATCGCGCTGGAGGGCGGCGGCGACCCCGCCCTCGTGCGGCGGCTGGCGGAGGCGGCGGCCCGGGAGGGGATTGCCGCCGTGCCCCTGCCGGCCTTTCACCGCGACTACCTGGTCGTGCCCGAACAGGACGCGGACCGCTGCCTGGAGATCCTGGCCCGGGCGCTTCAGCACGCGCCGCGGTCCTGAGGGGACGCCTCAACGCCTGGACCAGGCCTCGACCAGGGCGATCACCTCCCGCAGGTCGCCGGCCATGCCGTCGGGAGGGGGATCGGCGGGCTCGGGGGGAGGCGGGCCGGGCCGCAGCCAGATGGCGCGCATCCCCACCGCCCGGGCGCCGGCCACGTCCGCCTGGAGGGTGTCGCCCACCATCACCACCTCCGACGCCGCCAGAGCCCAGGCGGAGAGGATCACCTCGAACGGCCGCGGATCGGGTTTGGCCCACCCCACCTGGGCGGAGGAGACGATGGGGTCCAGGTACGGGGCCAGCCCCAGCCGACGGCAGCACTCCACCACGAACAGGTGGGAGGAGGCGTTGGACAGCAAGCCCAGACGCAGCCCGCGGCGGCGCAGGGCCTCCAGGACTTCCACGGCGCCGGGCACCGGGGTCATCCTCGCCAGCTCGGGCTCGAAGAACGCCGCCTCCGCCCGGGCCAGGGTGTCGGGGTCGTCCGGCAGCCCGTAGCGGCGCAGCGCGCTCGCCAGCGCCTGCGCGGCGGTGACCTCGCGGGTCCCCTGGCGGGAGGCGAAGGCGGCCTGGCGCTCGGCGACCACGGCGTCGATGAAGGTGGGAGGGACATCGTAGCCCTGCTCAACGAGCCATGCCCGCAGCGCGGCGGCATTGGCCCGGTCCAGCTCCTCCGCGGGCAGAGGGTCGCCGACCGCCAGGGTTCCGCCCAGGTCGAAGATCACCCCGCGAATCACGCCTCTTCATCTATAGCCCCTTCCGCCCGCCGCGTCCACCGGGATGCCTTGACCGCCCCGGTCTGCGGGCATAGAATTTGTCACAGTGTGTCCTACCGTAGATAGGACAAGTGAGCCTCCGGTCCTGCGGGTGCACCGGAGCGGCCCGCTGCCCATCGCCGCGCAGCTGGCCGAGCAGCTGGTGGCCCAGATCCGCTCGGGCCGGCTTCAGGCCGGCCAGAGGCTGCCTCCGGTGCGCGCCCTGGCGGGATTCCTGCGGGTCAACCGCAACACCGTCGCCAAGGTCTACGCCGCCCTGGAGCGGGCCGGCTACCTGCTGACCACCCCGGGGCGCGGCACGTTCGTCACCACCGGGGCCGTCCCCGACGCCGCCTCGCTGGCCCCTCTGGTGGACCGGCTGCTGGACGAGGCGGCCGCCCGGGGGGTGGACGAGGCGGCCCTGCACACCCTGGTGGCCGAACGGGCGGCGCTGCGCCGCCGCCCCCTCCGCCCGCGGGTGGCCTTTGTGGAGTGCAATCCCACCGACCTGGCCTACTTCGGCCGCCAGCTGGCAGAGCGGCTGCGCCGGCCCCTGGCGCTGCTGCTCCTCGCCGACCTTCCGGGAGCGGCGGGGTCGGTGGACCTCGTGGCCACCACCATGTTCCACGCGGAAGAGGTCCGCCGGCTTCTGCCCCGCCACGAGGTGGTGGGGCTGCTGGCGATGCCGGAGATCTCCGCCCTGGAGGCGGTGGCGTCCCTCCCGCAGCGGTCCACCGTCGCCCTGGTCTGCGCCACCGAGGAGGGCGTGCGCAGCAAGGAGCGCTCCATCCGCGCCGTGGGCATCCGCTCCCTGCGGTTGCGGACGGCGACCCTGCAGCACCCGGACCGCCTGGATCGCGCCCTGCGGGGAGCCGACGTGGTGGTGGCGTCGCCCAAAGTGCTGGAGAGGCTGGCGGGACGCCTGCCGCCCCGCGCCCGCGTGATCCCGTTCGGCAGCGTGCTTGGAGACGGCGCCCTGGCCCTGCTGGAAGAGCGCATCCGGGCCTGGCGGCCGCGGCGGGGAAGGGAGGGACGGTCGTGAGCCGCCTGACGGTGGCAGTCCTGATGGGCGGGCCGTCGGCGGAGCGGGAAGTGTCCCTGGCAACCGGGCGGGAGGTCATCCGGGCCCTGGACCCCGCGCGCTACGACGTCGTGCCGGTGGAGATCACGGCGTCGGGGCGGTGGGTGGTCCGGGGGGACGGGAACGCGGGGACGCGGGAGCCGGGCGCGGACGCCCCGACGCCGGATGCGGGATCCCGGATCCCCGACCTCAGTCCCCGGGCCCCCGACCCCGGAATCGAGCGCGCCCTGCTGTCCCGCCGGGTGGATGTGGCATTCATCGCCCTGCACGGCCCCTACGGCGAGGACGGCACGGTACAGGGCCTGCTGGAACTGCTGGGGATCCCGTATACCGGCTCCGGGGTGCTGGCCAGCGCCCTGGGGATGGACAAGTGGCGCAGCCGCCAGCTGTTCGAGCGCCAGGGCATCCCTGTCCCCCGGTACCTGAGCGTTCGGGAGGACGACTGGCGCGACCGCGCCCGCGTCCGCCGCCTGGTGGGCGACAGCCTGGGCTATCCCTGCGTGGTCAAGCCCAACGCCCAGGGCAGCACCATCGGCGTCTCCCTGGTCCGCCGCCCGGCGGATCTCGACCGCGCGGTGGACCTGGCCTTCGGCTACGGTCCGGTGGTTCTGATCGAAGAGTACGTGGCGGGCACCGAGATCACCGTGGGCATTCTCGACGACCCGGAGACGGGGCGGCCGGTGCCGCTGCCGGTGATCGAGATCGTCCCCCACGACGAGTTCTATACCTACCGCGCCAAGTACGCGCCGGGCGGCAGCGACCACGTCATCCCGGCCCGCGTCCCCGAGGCGGTGGCCCGCCGGGCGCAGGAGGCGGCGGTGCGGGCCCATCAGGCGCTGGGGTGCGAGGGGATGTCGCGGGTGGACATGATCGCCCGCGGGGAGGACGCGGTGGTGCTGGAGGTCAACACCATCCCCGGCCTCACGCCCACCAGCCTGCTGCCCGATGCCGCCCGGGCCGCCGGGATCGCGTTCCCTTCCCTGGTGGACCGCATCATCCGCTGCGCCCTCCGGCGGGCCCGGAGGTCCGGACCCCGGGGCCGGGAACCGGCCTGAGGACCGGCGCAGCGGGGTGGCCGGGCGGGCAGCCGTCCGTCGGGCCGCGCCGCAGGGGGCGCTGCGGCGCCCACCGAAACACCCTGCGGAGCGATGGAACGCGACCGGTTCGTCAAGTCCCACGCCCTGGGCAACGACTACATCATCGTGGATCCCCGCGCCCTGTCGTTTCCGCTGACCGAAGATGCGATCCGGCTGATCTGCGACCGCCACCGCGGGGTGGGCTCGGACGGGATTCTGGCGCTGGTGCCGTCTTCCCGCGCCGACTTCGGCGTGCGCATCTACAATCCCGACGGCAGCGAGGCGGAAAAGAGCGGCAACGGCCTGCGCATCCTGGCCCGCTACCTGTACGATCACGGCCTGACGCGGCAGACCCGGTTCCGCATCGAGACCGCCGGCGGCGTGGTGGAGGCGAGTCTGGAGGTGCGGGGCGGAGCGGTGGAGAGCATCACCGTGGACATGGGCCGGGCGACGTTTCGCAGCGACATGATCCCCGCCGCGGGTCGGCCCCGGGACGTGGTGGACGAGGAGGTGGAGGTGGACGGGGAGCGCCTGCGGATCACGGCGGTCTCGGTGGGCAACCCCCACTGCGTGGTCTTCACCGACGACCTGCGGCCGGAAGACCTGCGCCGGGTGGGACCGCGGCTGGAGCGCCACCCGCTGTTTCCCCGCCGGACCAACGTGCAGCTGGCGCGGGTGCTCTCCCCCGCCCGCGTGGCGGCCCTGATCTGGGAGCGCGGGGCGGGAGAGACCCTGGCGTCGGGCAGCAGCGCCTGCGCCGTGGCCGCGGCGGCGGTGCGCAAGGGCGTGGTCGGCCGGCAGGTCACGGTGAGTATGCCCGGAGGCGACCTGCAGGTGGCCGTGTCGGAGGAGTGGGACCTGCGCCTGACGGGACCGGCCGAGGAGATCTGCACGGGCACCCTGTCGTCCTCTCTGGTGGCCCGCGTGGGATCGCCCGGTGGTGCAGGCGGGCGGCGGGGAGAGCGGCCATGAAGCGCCTGCTGTACGTGGTGTTGGACGGCCTGGCCGACCGGCCGGTGGCGGACCTGCAGGGCCGCACGCCCCTGGAAGCGGCCCCCACGCCCCACCTGGACGACCTGGCGGCGCGGGGCCAGCAGGGGATCGTGACGACCGTGGGAGAGGGGATCGCCCCCGAGTCGGATGTGGCGGTGATGGCCATCCTGGGCTACGACCCGCTGCGCTACCACACCGGCCGGGGCCCGCTGGAGGCGCTGGGCGCGGGGCTGGCGTTCCGCGACGGCGACGTGGCCCTGCGCGGCAACTTCGCCACCGTGGACGCGGGGTGGACCATCCTGGACCGCCGCGTCGGCCGGTCGCTGCAGACGGAGGAAGCCGCGGCCCTGGCCGAGGCCGTCAGCCGGGAGGTCCGGCTGACGGCGGCGCCCGCCGAGGTGGAGGTGGCGGCCACGGTCGCCTACCGGTGCGCCGTGGTCCTGCGGCCCAGGGAGGGCCGGCTGTCGGCAAAGATCTCCAACACCGACCCCGCCTACGGGCGGGTGGAAGGGCTGGGCGTGGCCCGGGCGGTGGCCGGGACGACGGTGGAGGAGTGCCGCCCCCTGGACGACAGCCCCGAGGCGTGGACCACCGCGGAACTGGTGAACGAATTCACCCGCAAGTCCCGGGAGGTTCTGGACGCCCACCCCGTCAACGAGCGCCGGCGGCGCCGGGGCCAGCCGCCGGCCAACGCGATCCTGCTGCGGGATGCCGGCGACCACCTGCCCGCGGTGCCGTCTCTGGCCGAGCGCTTCGGCCTCTCACTGGGGTGTTTCGTGGAGATGCCTGTGGAGAGAGGCATCGCCCGCCTGCTGGGCATGGCCGTGGTGGAGGTTCCTCCCAGCGCCGGAGACCGGGAGCGGGCCTACCGCCAGTGGGCCCGCCGGGCGGCCGAGGAGCTGCCGCGTCACGGCGGGCTGTACCTGCACCTGAAAGGGCCCGACGAACCCGGGCACGATGGCGACTGCGCGGCCAAGCGGGACGTGATCGCGCTGATCGACCGGGCGTTTTTCGGGGACCTGCTGCCTCGCCTGAACCGGGACGAGACCGTCGTCGCCGTCACCGCCGACCATGCGACGCCCTGCAGCCTGCGGGCCCACTCGGACGACCCGGTGCCGTTGCTGGTGTCGGGAGGCGGGGTGAGCGCCGACGGCACCCGCGCCTTCTCCGAGCGGGAGGCTGCCCGGGGCGCCCTGGGCGCCCGGCGGGGGGTGGAGATCCTGCCGCTGCTGGCAAGCCTGCTGACGCCCTAATCTTCTCTTCGCCCGGGGTGCATCCGGATCGGCGGGACTACTCCTGTGCCGTTTCGGGCAGGACCGTCGGTGATGCGACGCGTACCGGCGGTCCTGCCCGCAGTGGCCTGGTTTGTGGCGGTGGCGCTCGGACCGGCGCCGGCAGACGCCCGCGGGCCGGCGGTGCGGACGGGTTCGGAGGGGCTGTCGTCGGTGGCGGGCCTGCTGGCCGGCCGGCGCGTCGGCCTGGTCACCCACCACGCCGCCGTCTCCTCCGACGGGCGCCACGTGGCGCAGATCGTGGCCGCCCTGCCGGGTGTGCGCGTCACGGCCCTGTTCACCCCCGAGCACGGCTTCGACGGGTCGGGGACGGGCCGCCTCCCGCTGCCGTCCCGCGCGCCCGTGTTCAGCCTCTTCGGCCGCCGCTATCAGCCCTCCCGGGCCATGCTGTCCCGGGTGGACGTGCTGGTCGTGGACCTGCAGGATGTGGGGGTGCGGCCGTACACTTACGCGTCCACCATGGCCCTGGTGATGCAGGCCGCCCGGGTGTCGGGCACGCCGGTGGTGGTGCTGGACCGCCCCAACCCGATGGGCGGCGTGGTGGTGGACGGTCCGGTCCTGGAGCCGGCATTCCGCTCGTTCATCGGGTTGTACCCGATCCCCTACGTCCACGGGATGACCATCGGCGAGCTGGCACGCCTGTACAACGGCGCGTTCGGCATCGGCGCTGACCTGCGGGTCGTCCCCCTGCAGGGGTGGAGCCGGCGGATGCGCTGGGCGGACACCGGCCTGCCGTGGGTGAATCCCTCGCCGGGGGTGCAGTCCGCCGACATCCCCTCCTACTACGCCGCCACCGGGGCGGTGGATGGAACGAACCTCTGGAACGGCGTGGGCACCGACGACCGGTTCCGGGTGGTCCTGGCGCCGTGGCTGGACGGGGCGGTCCTGGCCCGGCGCCTGAACGGGCTGGGCCTGCCCGGGGTGCGCTTCTCCCCCATCGCGCTCCCCCATCCCCGCACCGGCCGCCTGTGGTCGGGGGTGCAGCTGCACGTCACCGACCAGGCGGCCTTCCGGCCCCTGCAGACCACGGTGCACGTCCTGGTGGAGATCCGCCGCCTGCACGGCGACCAGCTGGCCTTCCGCCGCCCCCGCCGGGGCCAGTACCTTTTCGACCGCGTGTGGGGCACATCGCAGGTGCGGCGCGATCTCCTGCGGGGCCGCAGCGCGGCGGAGATCATCGCCCGCTGGCAGCCGGGGCTGGCCCGGTTTGCCCGACTGCGGGAACGCGCCCTGCTGTACCCCGATACGCCGTTCGCTGAGGAGGCCGCCACCGCCGTGACCCCGGCGCTTCCGCTTCCCGCAGGCCCTCCCGGCGTGCCGGCGTTCGGCGACCGCGGGATGGACGAGTAGGCCGGATCCGGCGCGGGGCCTACGAGGGCTGCACGGCCAGCACCCGCCACCGGCCGGGCACGCCCCGCAGCTCGTGCTCGCCGCGGTCGGCGAACCGGAACCCCGCGCCGGTCACCAGGTCGCGCACGGTTCCCGTCGCCAGGATCTCGCCGGGCGCGGCCAGGGCGGCCACCCGCGCGGTCAGGTGCACGCAGATCCCGGCGACCCGGCTGCCGGTGACCTCCACCTCGCCGGTGTGCAGCCCCGTGCGGATCTCCAGGCCCAGCCGTCGGGCGCCGTCCCGGAGGGCCAGGGCGCTGCGGATGGCGCGGGCGGCCGCGTCGAAGGTGGCCAGCACGCCGTCGCCGGCCAGGTCCACCACGGTCCCCCGGTGACGGGCGACCTCCCGGCGGACCATGGCGTGGAACCTGTCCAGGACCTCCCGCCAGCGGCGGTCGCCCAGCGCAGCGGCCCGCTCGGTGGAGCCCGCGATGTCGGCCACCAGGACGGTGGCCACCACGCGGTCGGCCTCCACGTACAGCCGCTCGCCCCGGTGCAGCCGCAGGGCGATCTGGTAGGTCTGCTCCTGGGCGCGCATGGTGGGAGCGTGGGCGGCCAGGTAGCGCGCGGCGGCCAGCAGGAACGGGCCGGCCTGCTGGTCTGTGGGGGCCAGATCGGCCTGGCGGGCGGCGGCCTCCACCATCTGAATGGCGTGGAAGTTGCGGTCCTCGCGCAGCAACAGCCGCCCCAGGGCGGCCACCAGCCGCGGGCGTTCGCCCCCGGAGTGCAGGTAGCGGGTCACCACCGCCGCCGCCTCGTGCACCTGTTGCTGGCGGTCCAGAAGCGCCTCCAGGTCGGCCAGCAGGGAGTGGGGATCGGGGACCGGGCCGCCGGGCTCGGGCAGCGGGGCCGGGGGGACGTTGAGGAAGCGGTCCAGGTACACGCTCATGGCCGCGTCGAAGACCCCTCGCAGCAGCTCCACCGTGGGAGCGCGCGCCAGCATCCGGCTGACGGCGTGGGCGAAGCTGAACGTGTGCAGGGCGGTGTCCCAGTCGGAGAACTCGTTGCTGGTGTGGAAGTGCGCGATCCGCAGCGCCGCCGCGCGGGCCACCTGCTGCGCCAGGGTGACCTCGCCGCACCCGGCGCGCAGGGCGTCCAGCAGCGCGTCGGCGATCGCCTGCGGGTCGTCTCCCAGCAGGACCGCCGGCAGGCCGTCCGTCCCGGCGTACGCACCGCGCCGGGTGCGGCCGTCCTCCAGCGCGGCGGGCAGGGCCTCGCAGGCCGCCTCCACGATCTCCACCAGGTCGACCGGGTGCCGCCAGGCTCCCGACTCTTCCATCCGGTCGGCCCCGGCGAGGATCCCGGCCAGGCTGCCCAGGATCAGGTCGGCCGCCTGCCAGCCGGCGTGCTCCAGGGCCTCCAGCGCCTTGTTGATGAAGTCGAGCACGTGGCCCTGGGACAGGTAGCGGTGGTCGGTGGCCGCCGCGCCCAGCATCGCGGCCATCTGGCGGTTGTCGGCGCCCGCGCGGACGGCCGAGACGATGCACCGCTCGACGCCCTCCTCATCGCGGACCTCCACGAACCTCCGCAGGACCCGCGCCAGGGCCTCGGGGTCCGCGGACGCCGACGGCAGGGGGCGCAGGGGAAAGCGCGGCGGGGAGTCGGCGCAGTCGGCGGCGACGGCGGCCAGGCCGTGATACAGCGCCCGGGGCCGGTCGTCGGGATCCAGGCAGGGGAGCAGGTTCATCAGGCAGGTGAGGATGGTCAGCCCCTGCCCCCACCCGGCCTGCCGGTAGCGGGCGCCGAACTCCAGCCCGATCCGGAACGGTTCGGCCGGATCCTCGCCGGCGGCCAGCAGGGCGATCGCCGACTTGGCGATCACCAGAGGGATGGCGCGTTCCAGACCGTCGCGCAGCCGCTGGCGGTGGTGCTCGGCGGGGTCGGTGCGCTGGGCCAGGTCCACCCAGACCTCGCCGTCGCGGACCTCCACCGGGAACACCCGCACGTCGTCGGCCCAGGGATCGAAGGTTCCGCCGCTGGCCAGGTCGAAGCGGGCGTGGTGCCAGTGGCAGGTCAGAATGCCCTGGTGCAGGGACCCCCGGTGCAGCGGAAACCCCATGTGGGGGCAGCGGTTGTCCACGGCGTAGATCCGTCCCTGGTGGGAGAACAGGACGATGGCGTGGCCGTCCACCTGCACCACCAGGCGGCCGGACGCTTCCACCTCCGCCACGGAGGCGGCGCGCACCAGGTGAGAGGACTCGGGCATCTGCAGGGCCATGTTCGGCGCTCGCGGGGAGGAGACCCTGCTCTCCCCCGCCGGGGACCGGAACGGACCCGGCTCGAGAATGCCGGAGGGGGGCGTGACCGGCTGTGACGGAGGTCACAGACGGTACAGGAAAGAGGGAAGAAGGAAGACGGAAGAGGGGGGATCGGGGTGGAGCGGGTGGACCACATCGTCTCGTGGGTTGTCGACAGGTGCGACCAGACCTACCGGGCCGGCAACTGGGCCGGACGGGGCGTGCAGGCGGCGGTGGCCGACCTCGGCCCGCAGGAGGCCCACTGGCGGCCGCACCCGGACCAGCACACGATCGCCGAGATCATCCTGCACATGGCCTACTGGAAGGACGCGGTGGCCGCGCGTCTGTCCGGAGCGGAGTGGGCCTATGAGGAGACCCAGGACTGGCGGCAGGTGGAACCGACCGCCGCGGGCCTGGCCGCCGCCCTGGCGGAGCTGGCCGCCGCCCACGGGCGCCTGATGGCCCAGTTGCGGATGCTGACGGCGGCGCGCCTGCTGGACCCGGTAGGCAACGCGTGGTGGTCGCCATCCGGCCGGGCGCTGCTGATCGATCTCGTGGTGGACGTGGCCACCCACGACAGCTACCACGCGGCCCAGATCTTCGTGCTGCGCCGGCTCCACGCCGGCCGCCCGCCTGCCTGACGGCACCGGGGCTCAAGGGCCCTGTCGCGCCCGCGGGGCTCCACCGGCCACCACGACCTTTTCGCTGTGGACCGGTTGACATGCGAACATTAGTTCGTATACACTGCAGGGCGTGTCCCTGACACCGCACGGCCTGCTCGAGGACCCGGCGCCTGCTGCGGCCGCCGCCCATGTGCGCCTGTTCCGTCCCACCGGGGTACGCGCGACCCCGCGGGCGGAGTGGGTGGAGGTCGAGGTGCGCTCGGTGCTCAACCGCGTGCAGGGGATGCCCTTCCGGTGGTCCATCAATCCGTACAGGGGCTGCCAGCATGACTGCGTCTTCTGCTTCGCCCGCCGCACCCACTGGTTTCTCGATCAGGATGGGGTGGGCGACTGGAGCCGGAAGATCTTCGTGAAGGTCAACGCTCCGGAGGTTCTGCGCCGCGAGCTGGCCGACCCCCGCTGGAAGAGGGACGAGGTGCACATCGGCACCGCCACCGATCCCTATCAGCCGGCCGAGGGCGCCTACCGGCTGACCCGCCGCATCCTCCAGGCCCTGCACGAGCACCGCACGCCGGCGGTGGTGGTCACCCGCTCTCCCATGGCGCTGCGGGACCGCGACGTCCTGCAGGCGATGGCCCGGGAGGCCGGCGTCACGGTGTGCGTGAGCGTGGCCACCATGGACGAGGACCTGGCCCGCCAGGTCGAGCCCGCCGTGCCGCCCCCGCGCCGGCGCCTGGAGGCCCTGCGGGCTCTGGCGGAGGCGGGGATACCCACCGGCGTGCTGCTGGCACCGGTGCTGCCCGGCCTCACCGACGACCCGGCGCGGCTGGCGGCGGTGGTGGCGGCGGCCAGGGAGCACGGCGCCCGGTGGCTGTGGACCAACACCCTGCACTTGGGCGACGTCACCCGTCAGGCGTTCTTCCAGTTCCTGCAGCGCTGGCATCCCCGCCTGATCCCCGAGTATGAGCGGCTGTACCGGGGCAGGTACGCCCCCCGCGCCTACCAGCGTCGCGTGCGGGAGGTGGTGGCCGCGCTCACGGAGCGGTGGGGATTCACCCGGCGAGACGAGCCGCCGCCTCCGGCCGATGCGCGGCCGCCCGCCCAGCAGCTGGCCCTGTTCTGACGGTCATTGCGCGGCCGCCTCCCGGCGGATACAATGAGCCCGTCATGGACCTGGGGGCCGTTTTCATCATCCTCCAGCTCATCTACCTGGAGGGGATCCTCTCCATCGACAACGCCGCCGTCCTGGGGGCCATGGTCGCCCACCTGCCCAAGGATGAGCCCATCCCCTGGCCCCGGATCCTGCGCGTCCTGCACAAGCCCGTCCACCGCATTCTGGGAGGCCAGCGCCTGGCCGCCCTGAAGGTGGGCCTGCTGGGAGCGTACCTGGGCCGGGGCACGATGCTGCTCATCGCCTCGTGGGTGGTCCGCAACCGCTGGCTGCTGCTGGTGGGCGGGCTGTACCTGATCAGGCTGGCGGCAGACCACCTGGGCATGACACCCCAGGAGGCGCGGGACGAGGCGGCGGCCGCCGCCGGCCACCCGGTGCACCGGGCGGGGTCGGGGTTCTGGAACGTCGTCCTGGCGGTGGAGCTGGCCGACCTGGCGTTCAGCCTGGACAACGTGGTGGCGGCGGTGGCCCTGTCCCGGAACATCTACATCATCTGGACGGGCGTGTTCATCGGGATCATCACCATGCGGTTTGCCGCCGGCATCTTCGTGCGGCTGATCGAGCGGTTGCCTGAGCTGGAGGCCGCCGCCTACCTGCTGGTGCTGAACATCGGGGTGCTGTTGCTGCTGGAGGACTTCTTCCACATCCGCCCGGGCGACGTCCAGAAGTTCCTCATGTCCTTGGGCATCATCGGCGCCACCATCCTGTGGGGACGCCTGCCGGCCCTGCAGCAGATCGGTCGGTCCCTGCGCTGGTTGCGGCGGGTCCTGGGCCTGGTGTCGGTGGCGTTTACCGCCGCCCTCCGGCCGGTGGCGTGGGCGGCCGGCGGCGCGCTGGCGGCGGCGCGCGCGGTAGCCGGCCTGTGGCCCGCGCGTCAGCCGGCCCAGCCGGACCGCGCCCCCGGCGACCGCTGACCTCTCCTTGACACCGGCGCGGGCGGGCCGCTATCCTTAGCGCCAAGGTCAGCTGATCGCCATGTTCGTCCGCGTCCGCGCCCGAGCGGTGCTGTACACACCCCGCCAGTGCATCTGTCCTCGGCGGAGGCGGGCCGCGCCTTCGCCGATCTCCCGGTAGTCTTCCGACGCCGCCTGCCTCCGCTTCCGCACCCGCCCCTCCCCGGACTCCGGGAGGGGACTGAGGCCATGCCGGACTTCGGCGGGAGGGAGCTCAGGATGTCAACCCGGGTCGATCACAACGCCATCAAGTTCACGCAGGTGAGTCTCACGGTGGTGGCCGTCGGCGCCTTCCTGGCCGACCTGCCCCACCTGGTGGGGGTACTGGCTCTGGTCCTGGCCGTCGGCACGGCCCGGCCCCAGGCGAACCTGTTCCGTGTGCTGTACCAGCGGGTGGTCCTGCCCCGGGGATGGCTGCGGCCGCACCTGGTGGACGACGACCCCGCGCCTCACCGCTTCGCCCAGGGCGTGGGGGCCGCGCTGCTGGCGGGGGCGTGGGGGGCGCTGGCGGCGGGTCTGGCGGCACCGGGCTGGGCGCTGGCGCTGCTGGTGGCGGTCCTGGCCATGGTCAACGTGGTGGCCAACTTCTGCGCCGGGTGCTTCCTGTACTACCAGCTGCGCCGGCTGGGCGTGATCCGGCGGGCCGCCGAGGCCAAGTGATGGTCGCCGATCGCCTGGCCGTCCTGGGGGTGGTGGCGGCCGTCGTGGCCGTCGTCTGGCTGGGGCTGCGGTGGCGCGCGGCGCGTTACCGGCGCCGGCCGGCCACAGACCTGGTCCGGGGCCGCCCGCTGGTCCTGGCCTTTTCCACCCCCGACTGCGTGCCGTGCCGCACCCTCCAGAAGCCGGCCCTGCTGGAGCTGCAACGGCGCTACCCGGGGCAGGTGGACGTGCGGGAGGTGGACGCGGCGGCCGACCCCGCCCTGGCCGGCCGGTTCGGGATCCTGACCGTGCCCAGCACTGTGTTGATCTCCGGCGACGGGGTGGTGCGGGCCATCAACCAGGGGGCGGTGGGGTGGGAGCGGCTGGCCGCCCAGCTGGAGTTGAACGGGAAAGGACCCCGTGCTAGAATGGCCGCACGCACCGCGCGATGACGGGAGCTGCGGGCGCCGTGGCCGGATGAGCGAGCCGGGTCGGGTGCAAGCCGGTGCCGGCGGGAGCCCGCTCCCACTCCCGGAGCGCCCGGGTCGATAACCGGGTCGGAACGCCCCGATAGCGGCGTGGAGGGCCGGGCGGGTCGTGCTCACCGCCCGGAACCAGGGTGGTACCGCGGGTGGCGATCCCGTCCCTGAGGGGGCGGGTTTTCATTTTGGCGGCGATCCGGCGGAGCGTCGGGAAGCGAAGGGGAGGCTCTCGTGGCAACCGAAAAGGAGACGGCGACCCGCCTGCCGTCCAAAGCCGAGAATTTCAGCGAGTGGTACACGGCGGTGGCCCTGCGCGCCGAGCTGGCCGACTACACCCCGGTGCGCGGATTCATGGCCATCCGTCCCTACGGCTACGCCATCTGGGAGGGGATCCAGGCCTGGCTGGACCGCCGGTTCAAAGACACCGGTCACCAGACCGCCTACTTCCCCCTCCTGGTACCGGAGAGCTTCCTGCGCAAGGAAGCCGAGCACGTGCAGGGATTCGCCCCCCAGGTCGCCTGGGTGACCCACGGGGGGGACGAACCCCTCGCCGAGCGGCTGGCGGTGCGCCCGACATCGGAGGCGATCATTCTGCCCATGTACGCCCGGTGGATCCAGTCCTATCGGGACCTGCCGGTGCTGCTGCTTCAGTGGAACAGCGTGGTCCGCTGGGAGAAGTCTACCCGGTTGTTCCTGCGCACCGCCGAGTTCCTGTGGCACGAGGGCCACACGGCCCACCGCACCGCCGAGGATGCTGACCGGGAGTGCCGGCTGATCCTGGGCATCTACCGGGAGCTGCTGGAGGACGTCCTGGCCATTCCCGTCGTGGTGGGGACCAAGCCGCCCAGCGAACGGTTTGCCGGCGCCGACATCACCTACACCCTCGAAGCCCTGATGCCCGACGGCCAGGCCATCCAGGCCGGCACATCGCACTTTTTGGGCCAGAATTTCGCGCGGGCGTTCGAGGTCAAGTTCCTGGACGCCGACAACCGGGAGAAATACGTGTGGTCCACGTCCTGGGCCGTGACCACGCGCCTGATCGGGTGCCTGATCATGGCCCACGGCGACGACCGCGGCCTGATCCTCCCCCCGCGCATCGCTCCCTACCAGGTGGTGATCGTGCCCATCCTGGGCAGAGACGATGAGCGCGTCCTGCCGGCCGCCCGGGCGCTGGCGGCCGAGCTGGGGGCCGAGGTGCGGGTGCGCCTGGACGACCGCGACGCCTATACCCCGGGGTGGAAGTTCCACGAGTGGGAGCTGCGGGGCGTGCCGGTGCGGCTGGAGGTGGGTCCGCGGGACGTGGAGGCCGACCAGGTGGTGCTGGTCCGGCGCACCGGAGGGGGGCGGCAGGCCGTCCCCCGCCGGCAGGTGGCCGAGGAGGTGCGGCGGGCCCTGGCCGAGATCCAGCGGGAGCTGTTCGACCGGGCCCGCGCCTACCGGGACAGCCACACCACCACCGCCGGTTCCGCCGACGAGGCGGCCGCGGCCCTGGCGGACGTGCGCGGGTTCGTGCGCGTGCGCTGGTGCCGGTCCCAGCAGTGCGAGGACGTGCTGCGGGAGCGTACCGGGGCCTCCCCGCGGGTGATTCCCCTGGACGAAGAGCCCGAGGGCGCCTGCGCGGTCTGCGGGCGGCCGGCCCAGGCCTGGGTCTATTACGCCCGCGCGTACTGAGCCCGAGAGATGACGTGGCCGGTCGAGGGCTGACGGTGGACGGCCGGGTCGCGGTCCGCGCTGTCACACGAACAGGGGCACGATCTCCCCGCGGGCCACGTCCACCAGCCCGCGATCGGTGAGCTTCAGCTCGGGGACCACCGACAGGGCCAGGAACGACAGGGTCATAAACGGGTCGGTCAGCCGGCTCCCCATGCGGGAGGCCAGGGCCCGCAGCCGGCGGAACTGGTCGGCCACGGCGGCAATGGGCTGGTCGGACATCAGCCCCGCGAGGGGCAGCGGCAGCCGCGCCACCTCGCGCCCGGCCACCGCTACCAGCCCGCCCCGCATCTCCAGGATGACCTCCACCGCCGCCCGCATGGCCTCGTCGCTGCAGCCCACCACGATCAGGTTGTGGGCGTCGTGGGCCACGGTGGACGCCAGGGCTCCCAGCCGCAGGCCGAACCCCCGCACCAGCCCCAGCCCCACCCGGCCGCTGCCGGTGTGGCGCTCCAGCACCGCCAGCTTGAGCAGGTCGCGGGCCGGATCGGCCACCACCTCGCTGCCGTCCAGGGGGGCGTCGTCCACACCGGCCCCGGTCACGATCTGGTCCGGGACGATCTCGATCACCCGCACCCGCCTCCCCGCCGCCGGGATGCGGAAGTGCAGGCTGGAACGGCGGATGCTCAGGGATACCGGCAGCGCGGGCGGGACCGTCGGGCGGTGGTAGGGCAGCAGCTCGCCGTCCCGGGCCACCAGCCGCCCCGACCGGTACACCAGCCGCGCCCGGGGGGCGCGCAGGTCGTCGAAGACCATCAGGTCGGCGCGCCGCCCCGGCGCCACCGCCCCGCGGTCCCGCAGCCCGAAGTGCTCGGCGGGGTTGAGGGTGGCCATCTGAAATGCCAGCAGGGGATCGGCGCCCAGGGCGATGGCCTGGCGGACCATGGCGTCGATGTGGCCGTCCTCCAGCAGGTGGGTGGGGGTGCGGTCGTCGGTGCAGAACATGAAGCGCCGCGCCGTCTGCGGGGTGACCAGCGGCAGCAGCTCGGCCAGGTTGCGGGCGCCCGTGGCCTCCCGGATCATGATGGCCATCCCCCGGGACAGCTTGTCCAGGGCCTCCTCCCGGGTGGTGCACTCGTGGTCGGAGCCGATGCCGGCGGCCACGTAGGCGTCCAGGTCGGGCCCCCGCAGGCCCGGGGCGTGGCCGTCCACCGGCCGCCCGGCCGCCGCCCGGATCTTGGCCAGGACCTCCTCGTCGGCGGCCAGGACGCCCGGATAGTCCATCATCTCCGCCAGCCCCAGGACCCACTTGTCCTGCAGGAGGCTCTCCAGGTCGTAGGCGGTCAGGCGGGCGCCGGGGCTTTCCAGGGGACCGGCCGGCACGCAGCTGGACGCCATCACGAATACCGACAGGGGGTTGAACTTGGCGGCGTCGAGCATGTAGCGGATGCCGGTCATCCCCAGGACGTTGGCGATCTCGTGGGGGTCGGCGATGACCGTGGTGGTGCCCCGGGGGACCACGGCACGGGCGTACTCCGGCACGTTGACCAGGGAACTTTCGATGTGCACGTGGGCGTCAATGAGTCCCGGCGCCAGGTAGCGGCCGGCCAGATCCACCCGCTCCCGGGACGGGTGGGTGGTGCTCCCGGGAGGCAGCACGGCGGCGATGCGCTCCCCCGCGATGAGCACGTCGGCCTCTACCACCCGGTGGGCGAACACGTCCACCACCCGGGCGCGGGAGAGTAGCAGGTCGGCCGGCTGCTGGCCGCGGGCTACGCGGATGAGGGTCGCCAGGTCCACCTTGACGGGTCCTCTTCCGCCTGCCCCCGCGGCATACCTGCGGGCGTCGGGAGGGAAGAAGGAAGAGGGATTGGGCCAGCGGGGGACGAAACTGCGGGTGTCGTGGTCCGGGGGCTGATATGCCGCACATCCTTCCGTTCAAGGGACAGTCGACCTACGAGCTGGAGATCGCCGGGACGGTGCGCACCCTGCCGCTGATCCAGGTCGCTCCGGACACGTGGATCGCCTACTACTACAGCCTGGGGGACACCGAGGTGATTGACCGGGCCGCCCGGGAACTGGCGCCCCGCATGCGCAGCTGCGAGATCTTCGTCACCACCGAGACCAAGGGCATCCCCCTGGCCCACGCCATCGCCACGTACCTGGGGCTGCTGCCCTACGTGGTGTGCCGCAAGGAGATCCGCCCGTTCATGCTGTCGCCGGTCTCGGTGCGCTACAAGCCCATCACCGCCAAGACCGAGGAAGAGCTGTTCATCGACGGCCGGGACGCCATGAAGCTGCGGGGCCGCCGGGTGGGGCTGGTGGACGACATCGTGAGCACCGGCGAGACCCTGAAGGCCATGGAGGAGCTGGTGCGGCGGGCCGGCGGCGCGGTGGTGGCCCGGGCGGCGCTGCTGCTGGAGGGGTTTGAGCGCGATGACGTCCATCACCTGGGCATCCTGCCGATTTTCAAGCTGATGGACGATCCCTCTCGCTGATCCCGCCTCGCGCCATGCCGGGCCCGACCATCTCCACCCACGTGCTGGATGTCGGGCGAGGGGTGCCGGCCCGCGGGGTCCGGGTGGACCTGTACCGGAACGGCCGCCTGGTGGCGTCCCGCACGACCGGGGACGACGGCCGCATTCCCGACCTGATCGGCGGCCCTCTGGAGGCGGGGACCTACCGGCTGGTGTTCGCCGTCCCGTCGGAGTTCTTCTCCCGCCTGGACGTGGAGTTTACCGTCACCGACCCCGCCCGCCACTACCACGTTCCACTGGTGGTGGGGCCGTACCTGTGCGCCACCTATCGCGGCGCCTGACCGCATCCGGGGGATGGCCCGGCTGACGATCGACGAGCTGGCGGCGCTGTTTGAGGGGCGCACCCGGTTCACCGAACGCCTCGCGGCCCTGGAGGATCCCCTGGAGCGGGCGGCCGACGTGCTGCGGTCCCTGCCCGAAGAGGAGGTCCTCGAGGCCCTCAACGCCCACCCCCGGATCGGCGAGCGCCCCGCCTCCTCCGCCGCGGCCGCCGAGCAGGGGACGGAGGACGATCCCCTCGTCCTGGCGGAGCTGGCGGCCCTCAACGCCGCCTACGAGGCCCGGTTCGGCTTCCGGTTCGTGGTCTTTGTCAACCGCCGCCCCCGGTCGCAGATCATCCCGGTCCTGCGGGAGCGCCTGCAGCGCACCCGGGAGGAGGAACTGGCCACCGCCATCGAGGAGCTGGTGGCCATCGCCCGGGAGCGGCACCGACGGAGGGAAGAGGGAAGAGGGAAGAAGGAAGAAGGGGACGACCGGATCGGAGCGGCGCCAGCGTGACGGGGCGGGAGCACAAGCGCACGGGCAGAGCGTCCACGGGAAGCGGCGGGAGATATTCCCGCCGCTTCCCCCCTCTTCCCTGTTTCAGGGCTCGTTCGGCCAGGGACCGACCACGCCGGGGGCCGCCCACTCCAGGGTGATCAGTTCCTGCACGGTCAGGGTGTGGCCGGCCGGCACCCGCAGCACCCCCTTGCGGTCGCGGATGGGCCCGGTGAACGGGTCGAACTTGACCGGCTTCGCCGACATCTGGGCGTGGCGGCGGAGGACCAGGTCGTACACCGACAGGGTGCCCAGGTCGGGGGTCCGCACCCGCACGGCCTTGAGCTGGTCTGTGAACAGCGGGTTGATCATCATGCCCGGTTCGGCGCCCAGCTCGACGGCCTTCTCGGCCAGCAGCCACCAGTAGTCCACGTTCTGCAGGTTGTCGGGGGTGTACTTGCCCGCCAGGACCTTGCGCAGGAAGTCCAGGTAGATGGTCTCCCAGTGCACCAGCTGGCCCGAGACCACGTGTCGGGGAGCGAACCGGTACATGGGCGAGTAGTGGGCGAAGCTCAGGAGGTTCTTCTTGGCCGCCTCCTGGATCACGGTGGGGCTGTCCTCGGTGAACGCGAACACGTCCACGCCTTCGGCGATCAGGGCCTGGGTGGCTTCCTTGGCCTTGGCGGGGCTGAACCACTCGAAGATCCACCGCACGTGGACCGTGGCCCGCGGGTTGACGGCGCGCACGCCCAGGGCGAAGGCGTTGAGGTGGCGCTTGACTTCGGGAATGGGGAACGCCCCCACGTAGCCGATCTTGTTGGTCCGGGTCAGCGCCCCGGCCATGAGGCCGTTGAGGTAGTACACCTGGTAGAAGTCCGCCATGTAGGTGGCCATGTTGCGGGCCCGCTTGAACCCGCTGGCGTGGGCGAAGATGACGTTGGGATAGCGCTGGGCCGCCGCCAGGGTGCCGTCCATGAAGCCGAAGCTGGTGGTGAAGATCACCCGGGCGCCCTGAGCCACCAGGCGGTCGATGAACGGTTCCACCCGGCCCTCCGGGACCGACTCCACGTACAGGGTCTGGACAGGGAGCTGCTGCTCCACGATCCGCCGGCCCACGTCGTGGGCGTGGGTCCACCCGTAGTCCCCGATGGGGCCCACGTAGATGAACCCCACCTTCAGCTTCTGCTGTCCATAGCCAGTGGCGGCCGCCGCCAGCAGGAGGACGGCCAGCACAGCCGCGACTGCCCAGCGCGTGCCCCTCATGGTCGCTTTCACCTCCGGCCTGAGCGAATGTCGTGAGGATTGCCGGCTCACTTCGCCTTCCCCCCGGCGGTCCCCTCTGTGAAAAAAAGGGAAAAGGGAAAAGGGAAAAGGGAAAAGGGAAGAGGGAAAAGGGAAGAGGGACCTCACGGGTCCTACCTTTCGCCGCGGATGTAGGGGAGGCCCAGGGCTTCGGGGGCCTGGCCCGCCCGGTCTCCCCGGCGCGAGGTCACCGCCAGGACGAGGATGGTGAAGGCGAACGGCATCATCTGCAGGGGCTCGGGGGGGATCCAGGTCTGCAGGCGAAACGACAGGTGGAACAGCGTGCCGAACAGCAGGGCCGCCCCCACCGCCCGCAGCGGGTCCCAGCCGGCAAAGATGGCCAGCGCCACCACGATCCACCCGATGCCTCCGGTCATCCCCTCGGTCCACGCCGGCCGGTAGGCCACCGACAGGAAGCCTCCGGCCACTCCCGCCATCACCCCGCCGAAGGCCACGGCCAGGTAGCGCACCAGCTCCACCGGTAGGCCCTGCGCGTCGGCGGCGGCCGGGGACTCACCCACGGTGCGCAGGATGATGCCCCAGCGGGTGTGGTACAGCAGGGCCCACAGGATCACCGCCGCCAGCACGCCCAGCGGGGGCAGGACCGACAGTTCCGGCAGCGGGTGGTCCAGGGGAAACCCTTCCCACCCGCGGCCCAGCAGGCCGGTCAGGCCGAGCCCCAGCATGGTCAGCGCCAGCCCCGAGACGTACTGGTTCGCCCGCAGGGTCACCGACACACACGCGTGGAGCAGGGCGGCCACCCCTCCCACGGCCGCCGCCGCCAGCAGGCCCAGGACCGGATGGCCGGTGGTCTGGGCGGTGGCAAAGGCCGCAAACGCCCCCAGGATCATCATCCCCTCCACGCCCAGGTTGACGACCCCCGCCCGCTCGGCGTAGATTTCCCCCAGCGCGCCCCACAGCAGGGGCGTGCCGAAGACCATCCCCCGGATCAGAACGCTCGCCACCCACTCCAGCACCGTCAGTCCTCCCCCGGCGGCACCCCGGCTCCGGCGGGAGCGGGTGCCTCCACCGCCACCCGGGCCGGCGCCCACCGGATCCGGTACCCCAGCAGCCGCTCGCTGCCGATCAGAAAGAACAGGATCAGGCCGTTGAACACGCTGGTGACCCGGAAGGGCATCTGGAGCGAGACCTGCATCACGTCGCCCGTGCTGTAGATCAGGCCGAACAGGACCGCCGTCAGCGCCGCGGCCAGAGGCTGGCCCCGGGCCAGCCAGGCCACGATGATGCCCGTGTACCCGTATCCCAGGGAGACCTGAGCGGGGTCCAGCAGCTTGTGGTGCACCCCCGCCACCTCCCCCACACCGGCCAGGCCCGCGGCGCCTCCGGACAGGATCATCACCAGCAGGGTGGTACGCAGGGCGCTGACGCCCAGGTAGCGGGCGGCCTCGGGATTGTCGCCCTGGATCCGGATCTCAAATCCCAGGGTGGTCCGCGCCAGCAGCAGCGCCGCCACCGCCGCGACCGCCAGGCCGACCACCAGGGTGGGCCAGTGGATGCGGGTGCCGGGGATCAGGGCCAGCCAGGCCTCGGGCGGGAACGGGTCGGTGTAGGCAAATCCCCGGACGCTGGGGCCCTTCCAGGGTCCGGTCACCAGCCAGCTCACCAGGTACTGGGCCACATAGTTCATCATCAGGGTGGCGATCACTTCGTTGACCCGCAGGTGCACCCGCAGGACCGCCGGCACCAGGCCCCACAACGCGCCGGCGGCGAACCCGGCGGCGAACATCGCCGGCAACATCCCCGGCCCGCGCAGGCCGCTGAACAGGGCCACCCAGGTGGCGGCCACGGCTCCGGCCAGCAGCTGGCCCTCGGCGCCGATGTTGTACACCTGCGCCCGGAAGGCCAGGACCAGTCCTGCCCCGACCAGCAGCAGGGGAATGGTCGGACGGAGGACCTCGGGCAGGGCGCCCGGCGCCAGCAGGCCGTCGCGGACGATGATGGCATAGGCCCGCACCGGGTCCAGCCCGTAGGCCCAGAAGATGGCCCCGGCCACCACAAAGGCGGCGGCGACGGCGCCGGCCGACACCACCACCGTCCACCCCGCCGACGGCTCGGCGCGCTCGATGCGGAACGGACCCACGTGCGCCACTCCGGTCCTCAGGACGCCGCCTGGCCGGCCATCCACAGGCCGATCTGCTGCCGGTCGGTCCCCGCCGGCACCACCGCCGCCAGGCGTCCCTCGAACATGATACCGATCCGGTCGGACAGGGCCAGAATCTCGTCCAGGTCCTCGGACACCAGGAGCACGCCGGCCCCCCGCTCCCGGTGCTCCAGCAGGAGCCGGTGGATGCGCTCGGTGGTGGCCACGTCCAGCCCGGCCGTGGGATGGGAGGCGATGATCAGGACCGGATGCGCGGACAGCTCCCGGGCCAGGATCAGCTTCTGGATGTTTCCCCCCGACAGCAGCCGGGCGGGGTGGCGGGCAGACGGGGTCTGGATGTCATGGGCGGCGATCAGCTCCGCGCCGACCCGGAGGATCTCGGCCGGCCGCAGCAGCAGCCCGCGGGCAAACGGCGGGTCGGCGTAGCGGCGCAGCGCCAGGTTCTCGGCCACCGACAGGGACGGGACGATGCCGGCCCGGGTGCGCTCCTCCGGGATGTGGGCCACGCCGGCGCGGGCCAGCTGGCGCGGAGACCACCCCCGCACCGGGACTCCCCGTAGCCGCACCTGCCCCCGCGCCGGAGGCCGCAGCCCCGCCAGGGCCTCCACCAGTTCCCGCTGTCCGTTGCCCGCCACGCCGGCGATGCCCAGGATCTCGCCTGCGCCCACGGTGAACGACACGCCCCGCACCGCCATCCGGCCCCGATCCCCGGGCACCCAGAGGTCGCTCACCTCCAGGATCGGGGGGCCGCTCGGGCGGCGGCGGGGCGGCAGGGCCCTCTCCAGCTCCCGGCCCACCATCAGGCGGGCCAGGGTGGCGGTGTCTGCGGTGGCCGCCGGCATGGTCCCCACCACCCTGCCCCGGCGGAGCACCGTCACCCGGTCGGCCACGGCCAGGACCTCGTCCAGCTTGTGAGTGATGAAGATGATCGCCTTGCCTTCCTCCCGCATCCGCCGCAGGACCTCGAACAGCTGGCCCGCCTCCTGGGGGGTGAGCACGCTGGTGGGCTCGTCCAGGATCAGGATCTCCGCCCCCCGCAGCAGCGCCTTGAGGATCTCCACCCGCTGCTGCTCGCTCGCCGACAGCTGCCACACGGCGGCGTGGGGATCCACCCGCAACCCGTACCGCCGGCCGAACTCCTCCACCCGGGAGGCCACCTGCCGCACCGGCCGCCAGAACGGGGTGCCGGCCAGGCCCAGGGCGATGTTTTCCGCCACCGTGTGCCGGCGCACCAACAGGAAATGCTGGGGCACCATGCCGATGCCGCACGCGATCGCGTCCCGGGGCGAGTGGATACGGATCGGCCGGCCGTCCAGCAGGATCTCCCCGGAGTCGGGCTGGTACAGGCCGTAGAGGACGTTCATCAGGGTGGTCTTGCCGGCGCCGTTTTCCCCCAGCAGCGCCAGCACCTCCCCCGCCCGCAGATCCAGGGTGATGCGGTCGTTGGCCACGACCCCCGGGAAGGTCTTGGTGATGTTGCGGACGGCCAGGCGCACGGGGCCCGTCCCGGCCGGCCGGTCATGGGAGACGCCCGCGGAGGAGCGCATATCGGGGAGTTTGGCCTGGCGCCCGCCGCTTCCTCCTGGCAGCAGGCCCAGCTCCACCATGACGCGCCGGCAGGAGGAGTGTCAAACCGTCGTGGAATCGTCATGGGTACCCATGGACGTGTATCTGCCCCGCACCCTGGCCGAAGCCCTGGAGGTGAAGGCCCGGCGCCCGGAGGCCGTCCCCATCGCCGGCGGCACCGACGTCATGGTGGCCATCAACTTCCACCGCCTGCGGCCGGACGCGGTGGTGGATCTCAGCCGCCTTCCGGAGCTGCGGCAGTGGCGGGAGGAGGACGGGGCGGTGTTTGTGGGTGCGGGAATGACCTACGCCCGCCTGGTCCGCGAGCTGTCCTGGTGCGTGCCGCTGGCGCAGGCCGCCCGCACCGTGGGCTCGCCCCAGATCCGCAACCGCGGCACGCTGGGCGGCAACGTGGGCACCGCCAGCCCGGCCGGGGACACCCTGCCCGTGCTGGCGGCCCACGACGCGGAGGTCGTCCTGGGCCGGGCCGGCGGGCGGGTGCGGGCGCTTCCCTGGGATCAGTTTTTCCTGGGGCCCAAACAGACGGCCCTGGCCCCCGACGAGCTCGTCCTGGGCGTCCGGTGGCGGCGCCTGCGGGGACCGGGGTCGTTTCTGAAGGTGGGCACCCGCAACGCCATGGTGATCGCCGTGGCCAGCCTCTGCCTGGTGGTGGACGAGGTCGGGCGGGCCGTCCGCGTGGCGCTGGGGTCGGTGGGGCCCACCGTCCTGCGCGCCCCCGAGGCCGAGCGGTTCGCCGCCGAGCAGATGCAGCGGGCCGGCGCGTGGGACGACCCCCGGGCGGCGCTGTCCGATGCGGTGGTGGAGGAGTTCGGGGAGCGCGTGGCGGCCGCCGCCCGGCCCATCGACGACGTGCGGGGTTCGGCGGCATACCGCCGGCACGCGTGCGCGGTCCTGGCCCGCCGGGCACTGCGGTGGGCGCTGGGGGACCGCCGGCTGGCCGGCTAGAGGCGGTGGAGCGGGAGGTGGGGCGGTGCGGGTGCGGCTGAACGTCAACGGGGCGTGGCGGCAGGCGGATGTGTGGCCGGGGGCCAGCCTGCTGGCCCTGCTGCGGGACTCCCTGGGTCTGGTGGGCAGCAAGAACGCCTGCGAGCAGGGCGAGTGCGGCTCGTGCTCGGTGTGGCTGGACGGCGAGCTGGTGTGCGCCTGCCTGGTCCTGGCCGCGCAGGCCGACGGATGCACCGTGCACACGGTGGAGTCCCTGGCCCAGGGCGGCCGGCTGCACCCTGTCCAGGAGGCGTTCCTGGACGCCGGCGCGGTCCAGTGCGGCTTCTGCACCCCGGGGCTGGTGGTGGCGGTGGTGGACCTGCTCCGACGGGACCCCTCTCCGTCCGAGGAGACGGTCCGGGAAGCCCTGGCCGGCAACCTGTGCCGGTGCACCGGCTACCAGAAGATCCTGGACGCGGTGCGCCTGGCGGCGGAGCGGATGACGGGCGGGGACCGGGGATCCCGGGCCTGACGGGCGCCGACGGAGATGCCCCCATCTGTGCCCAGGGCTTCTCTGCTCATCGACTCCTGCGAGGTCGTCGTGACCATGGACGACGCCGGCACCGAGATCGCCGGTGGGTCCGTGCTCATCGAGGACGGCGTCATCACCTGGGTGGGGACGGGTCCACCCCCGCGGCCGGCCGGGCAGGTGCTGGGGGGATCCGGCCTGGTGGCGCTGCCGGGCCTGGTCAACACCCACCACCATCTGTACCAGAGCCTTACCCGGGCGCGGGCCCAGGACCAGGGACTGTTTGGCTGGCTGCAGGCCCTGTACCCGGTGTGGGCGGATCTGGACGAGGAATGGGTGCGGGCCGCGGCGGCCGTGGGGCTTGCGGAGCTGGCGCTGTCCGGCTGCGCCACCACCACCGACCATCCCTACATCTTTCCCCGGGGCGGCGCCGGCCTGCTGGAGGCGGAGGTGGACGTGGCCCGGCAGATCGGCCTGCGGTTTCATCCCTGCCGGGGCGCGATGGATCTGGGCCGCAGCCGCGGCGGCCTGCCCCCCGACGACCTGGTGGAGGACACCGATGCGATCCTGGCCCGCACCGAGGACGCGGTGCGCCGCTTCCACGACCCGCGCCCGGGGGCGATGGTCCGCGTCGCCGTCGCCCCCTGCTCGCCGTTTTCGGTCACGCCGCGCCTGATGCGGGAGTCCGCCTCCCTGGCCCGCCGGCGGGGGGTGCGGCTGCACACCCACATCGCCGAGACCCGGGACGAGGAGGCCTACTGCCGCCAGGTGTTCGGGGTGCGCCCGGTGGAGCTGCTGGACGAGTGGGGCTGGCTGGGGCCGGATGTGTGGCTGGCCCACTGCGTGCACCTGGACGAGGGGGACGTGGCCCGCATCGGGCGCACCGGGACCGGGGTGGCCTGGTGTCCGACGTCCAACCTGCGGCTGGGGTCGGGCATCGCGCCCGCCCGCAGGCTGCTGGACGCCGGAGCCCCGGTCGGGCTGGCGGTGGACGGGTCGGCGTCCAACGACAGCGGCCACCTGCTGGCCGAGGCCCGCCAGGCCCTGCTGGTGTCCCGGGCGGGAGGCGATCCGGCTGCCCTGGGTGCCCGGGACGTGCTGCGCCTGGCCACCCGCGGGGGAGCCCGCTGCCTGGGACGGGACGACATCGGCGCCCTGGTGCCGGGAATGCGGGGGGATGTGGCCCTGTTCTCGGTGCACGCCCTGGCGCTGGCGGGCGCGGACGCCGACCCGGTGGCGGCGCTGGTCCTCTGCTTCCCGCAGCGGGTGACCCACCTGGTGGTGGACGGACGGGTGGTCGTGCGCGACGGCCGCCTGCAGACCGCCGACGAGGAGGCGATCGCCGCCGGGGCCCGGCAGGTCAGCCGGCGCATCGCCCGGGCCGGTAGGGCCGGCGGCGGACAGGGAGAATGACCACCCACACGTTCCTGCCGCCTGCCGGCGGGGACGGCGGGGCCAGGGTGGAGGGAGGCTGACCGCGGTGAAAGTCGTCCCCCGCACTTCCGGAGGAGTGGGCGAGAGCATCCGCCGCGTGGACGGCGTGCCCAAGGTCACCGGCGAGTTTCTGTTCGGCAGCGACCTCCACACCGACGACATGCTATGGGGCTACACCCTGCGCAGTCCCCACCCCCACGCCCGCATCCGCTCCCTGGACATCTCCGGCGCGCTGAGCGTTCCCGGCGTCTACGCGGTCCTGGTGGCCGACGACGTGCCCGGACGCAAGACCTACGGTCTGGAGCTGCCCGATCAGCCGGTGCTGGCCCTGGAGCGCGTACGCTACCAGGGCGAGCCGGTGGCGATCCTGGCCGCCGTGGACCTGGAGGTGGCGCGGCGCGCGGCCGGGCAGATCCGCGTGGACTACGAGGTCCTGCCGGCGGTGACGGACGTGGAGGCGGCCCTGCGGCCGGACGCGCCGCGGGTGCACCCCTGGGGCAACGTCCTGCGGCACATCCGGATCGTCCACGGCGATCCGTCCACTCCCGCCGAGGTGTGGGTGGAGGGCTACTACGAGACCGGCATGCAGGACCAGGCCATGCTGGGCCCGGAGGCCGGGCTGGCCATTCCCGCCGCCGACGGGGGCGTGGACCTCTACGTGGCCACCCAGTGGCTGCACGTGGACCGGGACCAGATCGCCCCCTGTCTGGGGCTGCCGCCCGACAAGGTCCGGCTGCACCTGGCCGGGGTGGGAGGGGCGTTCGGGGCCCGGGAGGACGTCAGCATGCACATCCACGCCTGCCTGCTGGCGCTGCGCACCCGCCGGCCGGTGAAGATGGTGTACTCCCGGGAGGAGTCCTTCTACGGGCACGTGCACCGGCATCCTGCCCGGATCTGGATGCGCCACGGAGCCACCCGGGACGGGCGCCTGGTGAACGTGTACGCCCGGGTGGTCATCGACGGGGGCGCGTATGCGTCATCGTCCACGGCGGTGATCGCCAACGCCAGCACGTTTGCCACCGGCCCCTACGAGGTCCCCCACGCCCTGATCGAAGGCACCGCCGTGTACACCCACAACCCGCCCTGCGGCGCCATGCGGGGCTTTGGGGCGGTGCAGGCGTGCTTCGCCCACGAGGCGCAGATGGACAAACTGGCCCGGGCGCTGGAAATGGACCCGGTGGAGCTGCGGCTGCGCAACGCGGTGCAGACCGGCTCGGTCCTGCCCACCGGGCAGGTCATCCGGGGCACGGCGCCGGTGCGCGAGCTGATCCGGCGGTGCGCCGCCATCCCGTTGCCTCCCGAACCGGTGGAGCGCACCCCCCTGTCCTACCCGGGTGGGGCCGGCAACGTCAGCCGGGGCGAGCGCCTGCGCCGCGGCGTGGGGTTCGCCGTGGGGTACAAAAACATCGCCTACAGCGAGGGTTTTGACGACTCGGCGGAGGCCCGGGTGCGGCTGTTCCTCGGCCCCGACGGTCCGGAGGTGGAGGTGCACAGCGCGGCGGCGGAGGTGGGCCAGGGCGTGCACACGGTGCTGGTCCAGATCGCCCGGGAGGAACTGGGCGTGTCCCGGGTGGTCCTGCACACGCCCGACACCCTGGTGGGATCCGCCGGCAGCAGCTCGGCGTCCCGCCAGACCATGATGTCCGGCGGCGCCGTCCAGCTGGCATGCCGGGCCGTGCGGGAAGAACTCTGGGAGCGGGTCCGTCGGCGTGCCGCCGGGCGGGGCGGTCCCGTCCCGGGCGAGCTGGCGGTCCGGGACGGGGTGGTGTGGTCCGGGGAGCGGCCGGTGGGGCGCCTGGAGGAGTACCTGGATCCTCCCATCGAGTGCACGCGGGTCTACCGCCACCGGCGCACGACCCCGCTGGATCGGCGGGGCCAGGGCGACCCGCACGTGACGTTCGCCTTTGCCGCCCAGCGGGCCGTGGTCGAGGTGGATACCGAGTTGGGGCTGGTGCGGGTGGTGCAGATTGCCGCCGCCCAGGACGTCGGCCGCGCCCTGCACCCCCTGAACGTCACCGGGCAGATCGAGGGGGGGACCGCCCAGGGGCTGGGGCTGGCATTGATGGAGGAGATCGTGCTGGACGACGGCCGGCTGCGCAATCCCTCGTTTACCGATTACCTCATCCCCACCATCCTGGACATGCCTCCGGTGGTGTCGGTCCTGGTGGAGGAGCCCGAGCCCGGCGTCCCCTTCGGTGCCAAGGGGGTGGGCGAACCCTCCACGGTGGTGTCCACGGCGGCCATCGTGGCGGCCGTGCGGGATGCCACCGGGCGCGAGCTCAACCGGGTGCCCCTGCGCCCCGACGACATCCTCGGGCTGCGCCCTCCGGCGCGCGCGTCCGGCCCGGCGCCTGTGCCGGACGTTCCGTATCCCGAGCCGGTGCCCAAGGCGCTGGGGATGCTGTGACCTACGACCGGGTGGTCGCTGGCGGACGGGTCGTGACGCCCTCGGGCGTGGTGGAGGGCTATCTGGGGATCCGTGCCGGCCGCATCGCGAGCCTGTCCACCGAACCCCTGGGGGGAGAAGACATCCTGGACGCCCGGGGGCGGGTCGTCCTGCCGGGCGCCGTGGACCTGCACGTGCACTTCAACGAGCCCGGGCGCACCCGCTGGGAAGGGTGGGGGCCCGGCAGCCGCGCCGCGGCCGCCGGAGGCGTCACCACCGCCGTGGAGATGCCCCTCAACGCGAACCCGCCCACCACCACCGTCCCCGCCCTGCAGGCGAAGGTGGAGGCGGCGCAGTCGGCGTCGGTGGTGGACTTCGCCCTGTGGGGCGGTCTGGTGCCCGACAACCTGGAGCACCTGGACGCGCTGGCCGCCGCCGGCGTGGTCGGGTTCAAGGCCTTCCTGTGCCCCACCGGGACCCCCGAGTTCGGGTGGGTGGACGACGGCACCCTGTACGAGGGCATGCGCCGGATCGCCCGCGCGGGGCTGGTCCTGGCGGTGCACGCGGAAAACGCCGGGATCACCGGCTCTCTGGCCGCGCGCCTGCAGGCGCAGGGGCGGCGGGACCGCCGCGCGTGGGCGGAGTCCCGTCCCCCGGTGGCCGAACTGGAAGCCATCCAGCGGGCGGTGCTGCTGGCCTCGCGCGCGGGCTGCCGGCTGCACGTGGTTCACCTGAGCGTGCCCGAGGGTGCGGACCTGGTGGCCCGCGCGCAGGCGCAGGGGCAGCAGGTGACGGTGGAGACCTGCCCCCACTACCTGACCCTGACCGACGACGACCTGGTGCGGCTGGGGCCGGTGGCCAAGTGCGCGCCGCCCCTGCGCGACCGGCCGACGGTGGAGAGGCTGTGGGAGCAGGTGCTGGCCGGACGCGTGCACTGCCTGGCTTCGGATCACTCGCCCTGTCCCACCGAGGACAAGGCCCGGGGGGAGGAGGACATCTGGCTGGCGTGGGGCGGGATCACCGGAGTGCAGACGCTGGTGCCTCTGGTGCTGACCGAAGGCGTGCGCCGCGGCCTGAGCCTGGAGCAGGCCGCGGCGCTGCTGGCCGCCGCTCCGGCCCGCATCGCGGGCCTGTGGCCGCGCAAGGGGACCATCCAGGTGGGCGCCGATGCCGACCTGGTGGTGGTGGATCCAGATCGGCGGTGGACGGTGGATCGCGGCTGGCTGCGCTCCCGCCACCCCCATTCGCCGTTCGTCGGCTGGCAGATGCAGGGGTGGATCACCCATGTCCTGCGCCGCGGCCAGGTCATCGTCCAGGATGGCGACATCGTGGCGGAGGCGGGCGGGCAATGGATCCGCCCGCTCCGGGGACAGTCCCCGACCTGACCCGGGGACAGTCCCCCAACTGGTCGGGGGACAGTCCTCCTCCTCCTCCACGCAGCGGCGTCTGTCTCCACTCGCGGGCCGCTGTACTCCACCTGCCGCGTTATGGGGACTGTCCCCAGCAGGGGGTGGGGACAGTCCCCGCGTCCTTGTGGGGACAGTCACCGAGGGGGCTGTGCAGAGTCCCCGGCCAGCCGGCGACGGGCTTCTTCCACCCCCGCCGCGGGGGGGATCCGCACCCCGAACGCCCGCAGGACGTGTTCCAGGGCCGACAGGACTGTCAGGACGGTTGTCGGCCGGGCGTTGTAGCCCATGGTGCCGATGCGCCAGATACGCCCCCGCAGGGGTCCGAACGACGTGGCGATCTCCACCCCGAACTCCTCCAGCAGACGCAGGCGGGCCGCCTCATCGGGTACGCCATCGGGCACGTGCACGGCGGTGATCATCGGCAGCCGGTGGCGGGGATCGCCGAACAGGCGCAGGCCCATGGCTTCCAGACCCGCCTTCAGCGCGTCACCTGTGCGCCGGTGGCGCGCCCATCGGGCCGGCAGTCCCTCCTCCACCACCAGCCGCAGGGCCTCCCGCAGTCCATAGGTCATGGCGGTGGGCAGGGTGTGGTGATTCAGGCGCTCCGGGCTCCAGTAGCGCTGCAGCTGGGCCAGGTCAAGGTAGTTGCTGATGATGGGCGTCCGCCGCCGGGCGAGGACCTCCTCGGCGCGGCCGTTGTAGGTGACCGGCGCCATCCCCGACGGACACCCCAGGCACTTCTGGGTGCCCGACGTGCACACGTCCGCCTGCCAGCCGTCCACGTCCACCTCCACCCCGCCCAGCGTGACCACCGCGTCCACCACCAGCAGCGCGTCGTGCCGCCGGCAGATCCGGCCGATGGCGTCCATGTGGGGCTGCAGCACGCCGGTGGACGTCTCGCCGTGGACGACGGCCACCACCTTCGCTCGCCGGACCCGCAACGCATCGTCGATCTGCTGCGGGTCGATCACCTGGCCCCACTCGGCGGTCACCTGCTCGACCCGCGCGCCGTAGCGGGCGGCCAGGTCGGCGAACAGATCCCCGAACCGCCCGCAGGCGGCCACCAGGACCGGGTCGCCGGGCTCCACCAGGGAGGCGATGGCGGCTTCCATGCCCGCCCGGCCGGTGCCCGAGACGGCGAAGGTCCGCGGGTTGGCCGTCTGGAAGACCTGCCGGGCCAGGGCCATGACCTCTTCCATGATGGCGGTGAACGCCGGGTCGAACTGACCGAGGACCGGCGCGGCCAGTGCCCGCAGGACCCGGGGATCGGGGTTGGTGGGCCCGGTGCCGCACAGCAGCCGGTCGGGTGGAGTCAGGTCGCCGACGGTGCTCACGGTCATCCCTCCCGGGTCAGGCCCCGTAGCGCACGGCAAACGCTTCCAGCGCCCGCTGGAAGGCCTCCAGGGGCGCCCGCACCACGCCCGCGCCGATCTGTCCGACGCCGGCGCGACGGTGGGCGATGCCGGTGTTGATCACCGGCGCGATCTGCAGCGCCACCACCTTGCGGATGTCGATCCCGGTGGGCACGCCCTCGAAGTCCAGCGCCGGGATGCGCCAGTGGGGACTGCGGCCCGCGGTGATCTCCCCCATGGCCCGGGTGATGCTCTCGGCCTCCCGGGCCGACGGCAGGCCGACGAAGCCCACCACGGCCGGAGCGGCGGCCATGGCGAACCCTCCCAGGCCCACCGTTTCCACGATGGCGCTGTCCCCCAGGTCCGGGTTGGCGTCTTCGGGGCCGTAGCCGGGGAAGTACAGCCCCCGGGCCTGTGGCGCCGGCGCGGTGAACCACCGGTCCCCCAGCCCGCTGACCCGCAGGCCGAAGTCCACGCCGTTGCGGCTCATGGCGGTGACCAGGGTGCAGTAGGGGATGTCGGCGATGTGCGCCGTGAGGCACTTGCACGCCGCCATGGCCACGTTGAGGAAGAACTGGTCGGTGGCGGCCAGAAAGCGCAGGACCTCCCGGGCCACCGCCGCTGGGGCGACACCTGCCAGGGCGGGCGCCAGTTCCCGGACCAGCAGGGCGGTGGCGGCCACGTTGCGCTGGTGCATCTCGTCTCCCATGGTGAGCGCCCGCCCCATCACGGGGACCAGGGACAGGCCTCCGGTCTCGCGCAGGGCGGCGTCCAGGGCGGGGGCGCACACGTCCCGCAGCCAGGTCAGGCGCTCCAGGACCGCCGGCCCGTAGGCGCCGAAGCGCAGGACCGTCCCCACTCCCTCGTTCAGCGGGCAGAAGGCGCGCCCGCCGTCCTGATCCTGCACGACACAGACCGGCATGGACGGCGAGATGATGCCGGCCATGGGGCCCACCGCTCCGTGATCGTGGGTGCACGCCACCTCCACGCCCCCTCCGTCCAGCAGGGCCGCGGCGTCGTCGGCGCTGTCTGCCCATCCGTCCAGCAGGATGGCGCCCACGGCCGCGCCCCGCATCGGCCCGCACATCCGGGAAGGCGGTACCGGCGGGCCCGCGTGGAGGAGCCGGCGACCCCGCAATGCCGGGATGACCTCTGCCGCCGGTCGCACGGCGACCAGCGCCGGCGAGGCCCGCATCAGGCGGTCCAGGGCGTCGGCGTTGGCGGCGGCGATGCGGTCTGCGAGGTCGCTCACGGGGCACCGTAGGCCAGAGGGAGCGTCCGGGGAGGCACGCCGGCGGCGTCCAGCGCCAGCAGCGCGTGCAGCAGGACCCGGACGCCGGCGTCGACGGCCTCCCACGGCGTGTGCTCGTGGGGCGAGTGGCTGATCCCGCCGGCGCTGGGGACGAAGATCATTCCCGCAGGAACATGCCGGGCCAGCACGGCGGCGTCGTGGCCGGCCCAGCTCGGCAGCTCCCGCTCGGGGTGGCCGCAGGCCGCCAGTGCCCTCCGGACGGCCGCGCGCACGTCCGGGTCCAGCATTTGGGGCGGGGATACATCCCAGGGGTCCACCTGCACCTGCAGGCCTTCGGACGCGGCGATCTCCCGGGCGCGGGCCTCCGCCCACCCGCAGGCGTCGCGCAGGCGGCCGGCATCCGGACTGCGCACTTCCACGGTCATCTCCACCCGCCCCGGGACGACGTTGACGGCGCCGGGGTGGACGTGCAGGCGTCCGGCGGTGGCGACCAGGAGGCCGGGGGACCGGCGGGCCATCTCCCGCAGGTCCAGCGCCAGCCGGGCAGCACCGACCAGGGCGTCGGCGCGCCGATCCATGGGGGTGGTGCCGGCGTGCTGCGCGCTCCCGGTCCACGTCACCCAGGTCCGCGCGATGCCGACGACGGCGGTCACGCCCGCCGCCGTCTGTCCGGCCGCGTCCAGCACCGGGCCCTGCTCGATGTGCAGTTCCAGGTAGGCGGCCACCCGGTCGGGGACCCGCGCCAGTGGCAGACCGTGGGCGCGCTCGCGCAGGCAGTCGGCCAGGGGCCGCCCGGACGCATCCCGCAGGAGCCGGAGTCGCTCCCGGGAAATCTCGCCCACCAGCGCCCGGGAACTGAGGGTCCCCACGCCGAAGGCCACGCCTTCCTCGTCGGCAAATGCCACCACCGCCAGCCCGTGGGTCAGCTGGATGCCCGCGTCGCGCAGGGTCTGGGCGCACTCGATGGCGGCGACCACGCCCAGGGCGCCGTCGAACATCCCTCCCTGGGGGACCGTGTCCAGGTGCGACCCGCACAGCAGCGCCGCCTCGGTGCGCCCCGGCCGCCACCCGACCAGGTTCCCGAAGTCGTCCACGCCGGGGTCCAGCCCCGCCTCGCGCATCATGCCCGCCGCCAGGCGCACGGCCTCGGCGTGGGCGGGCGTGCACGGCAACCGGGTGAGGCCGCCGGCGGGATCACGGCCGATCTCGGCCAGAGCTTCCAGGCGGGACCGCACCCGCGGCAGTGACGGGTTCGCAAGCGCCATACGATGGCCAGTTCGGTTCCGCGATGGCCGGTTTCCTCTCTGGCCCGGGAACCTTCCGACGCCGCCGGAGTCGGCGGGAATCGGCGGCCAGGCCGGCGTCGTTCTGCCGTGGGGGACAATCAATGGCGGTGACGGCTTCCCGGCGGCCGGACAAGATCTGGTACCTGCGGCAGGTGGACCTGTTCGCGGGGGTGGACGAGGCAGAGCTGCGTCGGCTGGGTGAGCGCGCCACCCTGCGCGAGTTCGGCCGTGGCAGCGTCATCCTCCACCCCGACGAGCCCCAGGAGCGGGTGTACGTCATCAAGGAAGGGCGGGTAAAGATCTCCCGGTATTCTCCCGACGGGCGGGAGCAGATCCTGGCCCTGCTGGGGCCCGGAGACATCTTCGGAGAACTGGCGCTGGTCGGCGAGGCCGAACCCGTCCACGCCGAAGCCTTCGAGCACACCCTTCTCTGCGCCCTGTCCCGCGACGACATGGCGGCCCTGCTGCGCCGGCACCCGGAGCTGATGCTGCACGTCCTGCGGACGCTGGCCGACCGGTTGCGGGTGGCCGAGGAGGAAATCGCCGATCTGGTCTTCCGGACCGTGCCCGGCCGCCTGGCGGCCCTGCTGCTGCGCCTGGCCGAGGCCTCGGGCCACCGCCACGGCGGACGGCTGCGGCTGGCCCTGCGCCTGACGCACCAGGACATCGCCAGCATGATCGGCGCCACCCGGGAGACGGTGACGGCCACCCTAAGCCGCCTGCGCGCCGCCGGCCTGATCGCTACCGAGGGCCGCCGGATCGTCGTCCTCGATCCCGAGGGGCTGCGGAGGCTGTCGGCGAACACACGCTAGGAGCCTGTCAGGACAGTGCGAGTGCGGAGGGAGGGGACCCTCACCCGCTTTCCGGCGATGTGCGGGACCCCCGGAGGATGGCCGTCCTGATCCTGGGTCTGGCGGGAGCCGCCGTCAGCGCCTACGTGTGGTACAAGCAGGTGACCCCGGGCCCGGTCCTGTGCCTGGGCTCCGGGTGCGCGGCGGTGATCCGCAGCCGCTACGGGCGGCTGCTGGGCATCCCCAACGGGGCGCTGGGCGTGGCCTACTTCCTGACGATGGCCGCCGTCCCGCTGGTGGAATCGTGGTGGCCCGTCGCGCATCTCCTGGCCCTGGGGGTCACCGGCGTGGCCCTGATCCTGTACGTGTACCTGACCTACCTGCAACTGTGGGTGCTGCGGACTGTGTGCAGCTGGTGCCTGGCGTCCGCGGCGCTGACGGCGGCGATTTTCGGCGCGCTGGTCTGACGGGCCCCGGCCGGGCGCGCCGGGGGACAGACAGCCGGAGAACGCATCGAGGGGGCAGGCGCGATGGATCTCGGGATGGTCGGTCTGGGACGCATGGGCGCCAACATGGCCGAGCGACTGGTGCGGGCGGGTCACCGGGTGGTGGGGTACGCCCGGTCGGAGGCATCCCGGCAGCGGGCCCGGCAGGCGGGCGCCGAGGCGGCGGCGTCCCTGGCCGAACTGGCCGAGCGGCTGGCTGCACCGCGGGTGGTCTGGCTGATGCTGCCGGCCGGCCCGACGGTGGACGACACCCTTCAGGCGCTGGCCCCCCTGCTGGCCCGGGGCGACGTGGTGGTGGACGGCGGCAACTCCTACTATCGCGACACCCTGCGGCGGGCCGAGTGGCTCACCTCCCGCGGGCTGGAGTTCGTGGACGTGGGCACCAGCGGCGGCATCTGGGGGCGGACCGAAGGCTACTGCCTGATGGTGGGCGGCACTGCCGAGGCCGTGGCCCGCCTGCGCCCCGTGCTGGAGGCGCTGGCCCCGTCGCCGGACCGCGGGTGGGGCCACGTCGGCCCCCACGGCGCGGGCCACTTCGTCAAGATGGTGCACAACGGCATCGAGTACGGCATGATGCAGGCGCTGGCCGAAGGGTTCGCCCTGATGCGCCGCAAGCGGGAGTTTGCCCTGGACCTCCACCAGGTGGCCGAGATCTGGCGGCACGGCAGCGTGGTGCGGTCGTGGCTGCTGGACCTGCTGGCCGCCGCGCTGGCCGAAGACCAGGAGTTTGCCGACGTGGCTCCCCAGGTGGCCGACTCGGGCGAAGGGCGGTGGACCGTTCAGGAGGCCATCGACCTGGAGAGCCCCGCTCCGGTCATCACCCTGGCCCTGGTCCAGCGCCTGCGCTCCCGGGATGCCTACGCGTACGCCGACCGGCTGCTGGCGGTGCTGCGGCGGCAGTTCGGCGGGCACGAGGTGACCAGGGCGACGTGAGAACTCCCGCGCCGGTCCGGCCGGTGGTGTACGTCTACCCCGACGTGGACAGCCTGGCCCGGGCAGCGGCCCGCGCCGTGGTGGACCGGGTGCGGGCGGCGGTGGAGTCGGAGGGACGGTGCGCGGTGGCGCTGTCGGGGGGCACCACGCCGCGCCCGCTGTACCGTCTGCTGGCCACCGAGTTCCGGGACCGCGTCCCCTGGGGACAGGTGGATCTGTTCTGGGGCGATGAGCGGTACGTGCCTCCCGACGACCCTCGCAGCAACTACCGCATGGCGCGGGAGACCCTGCTGGACCTGGTGCCTGTCCCCCCGCACAACGTCCACCCGATGCCCACCCACGTCGCCGACCCGGAGGAGGCGGCGCGCATCTACGATGCCCTTCTGGCGTCCCGCTTTCCCGGGCCGTGGCCCCGGTTTGACGTGCTGCTGCTGGGGCTGGCCGCCGACGGCCACATCGCCTCGCTGTTTCCGGCGTCGGCGGCGCTGCGGGTGACCGACCGGCGGGTGGTGGCGGTGCGGGTTCCGGCCGATCCGCCCCAGCGCCTGACCGTCACCCTGCCGGTGATCAACCACGCGGCCAGCGTCTCCTTCCTGGTGGCCGGCAGGGGCAAGGCCGGGGCGGTGCACCGGGCGCTGGTGGAGCCCCAGGATCCGACGACCTCTCCCGCGGCGGCGGTCCGGCCGGTCCACGGAGAGGTGATCTGGTGGCTGGACGAGGCCGCCGCCACGTTTCTGGGGCCGGAGATCCGCACGCCGTCGCCGCCCGCATAAGCATCCCCCGGCGGCCCCAGGGGGGCCGGGGGCACGGTGTAGGCTCCCGTACAGTCACGCCGCCGGGTCCGGCCGTACCCTCGAGACAGGACGCCGCTTGAGGAGGGGTCTATGGCAGAGCTCAGCTGTTGCGGATTGACGTTTGCGTCGGCGGAGGATCTGGCCCGCCACGAGGTCACGGTGCACGGCGCCCACAAGCCCGTGGCCGGGACCTGCTGCGGTCTGGAGTTTTACACCCGGTCGGGACTGGACGAGCACCGCCGCACCGCGCATGGAGCGAAGACATCCTGACCTGTCCCGGAAGTCGCCGGGCGCCCCGGGTGCGACGGCCCCCACCCGCGGCGTCGGGAGGCGGGAGGGAGGGGCATGAGGGTGGCCGTCGGTGTGGGAGCCGTGGTGGCGGTCCTGGCCGGGTCGGTGGCGTGGGTACAGGTGGGCCGCGTCGCCCGCACCGCGCCGTCGGGGGAACGGGTGCCGTTTGACACCGCCGAGTGGAAGACGGACTTCACCAGGCACAGCGTGCCCCTGGGCGAGATCATCTCGGGCGGACCGCCCAAAGACGGCATTCCCGCCATCGACCGCCCCCAGTTCGACACCGTGGCCCAGGCCGACCGGTGGCTGAAGCCCCGGGAGCCGGTCATCCTGTTCCAGCACGGCGGCGATGTGCGGGCCTACCCTTTGCAGATCCTCATCTGGCACGAGATCGTCAACGACGTGGTGGGCGGGCGGCCGGCGGTGGTCACCTTTTGCCCCCTGTGCAACACGTCCATCGTCTTCGACCGGCGCGTGGCCGGGCGGGTGCTGGATTTCGGGACCACCGGCAGGCTGCGCTTTTCGGACCTGGTGATGTATGACCGCCAGACCGAGTCCTGGTGGCAGCAGGCCACCGGGGAGGCCATCGTCGGGGAGCTCACCGGGCAGACGCTGACCTTCCTGCCCTCCATGATCGTCTCCTGGGAGATGTTCCGCACGGCCCACCCCCGGGGGCGGGTCCTCAACCGCCAGACCGGCCATACCCGGTCGTACGGCGTCAACCCGTACCTGGGCTACGATGACATCGCCTCCTCTCCTTTCCTCTACACCGGCCCCCGGGACGACCGCCTGCCGCCGATGGCGCGCGTGGTCACCGTATCGCTGGGCGGAGAAGACGTCGCCTACCCGTTCAGCGTGCTGGAGAAGACACCGGTGGTCAACGACGTGGTCGGCGGCAGGCCCATTGTGGTCCTCTACAGCCGGGGCGTCACCTCGGCGCTGGACCGCAGCAGCATCGCCGATTCGCGGGACGTGGGCACGGCCGGAGTCTTCGAGCGCACCCTGCAGGGACGGCCGCTGACCTTCCGTCTGACCGGCGACCGCATCACCGATGTCCAGACGGGCAGCGCGTGGACTGTGCTGGGAACGGCCACCGCGGGGCCCCTGGCGGGCCAGCGCCTGGCGCCGGTGGTGCACGGCCAGCACTTCTGGTTCTCGTGGGCGGTCTTCAAGCCCCGGACGCGCATCTACCGGCCGTAGTCCTCCGGGGCGGGGGCCAGCATCGGACGTCCGTCGCCCGAAGGCGTCCGGTCAGGCTGGCACTGTAACCTTCCTTACACGTTCCCGCACGGTATTCCGGTATGGTAAGGGACAGTCCCAGTCCCGCGCTGGAGGGATGCCATGGATGTCCGTCGCGTCCTAAGCCGTCGGGAGTTCCTCCGCTGGTCCGCTGCCGCGGGGGTGGCGCTGTCCTGGCAGGGCGCAGGAACACTGCTGCGGGCGGCCGCGGCGCCGACGGTGCGACGCCATGTGGCCGATGTGCTGCGCTTTTCCCTGCGGCCCCGGGGCTGGCGGGGACAGTTCGGCTCTGTCACGTTTCGGATTCATCCGGTCTTTGTCGGCGGTCGGCGCGCTTACCACATCCGCACCGACGCCTCCGACGCAGCCTTTGCCCGCACCGTGGGTCTTGTGCACGCCCCCAAACTGGCCAAGGCGATCGATGCGGGGGCAGTGGCCGACTACTACGTCTTCACCAACCCTGCCTCGGGCCAGCTGCCGGTGGTGAGCACCGTGCCCGGGCAGGAGGATTACACGCCGGCTTTCCGGTTGCACCGGGTCACCTTTACGCGCTCCCCGCGGGTGCTGACCTCGGCGGCTCAGGTCCGCGACGCCGAAGCCGACGGCCGGCTGCGGGTGCAGGTCACCGACGTCGTGGTCAACTACCCGGTGGTGAAGTGGCCCGACGGTGAGATGCCCCACGACACGATCCGGGAGGCCTACCTGGGACAGGGGCAGCTGCTCAAGCCCGTGGACGTGGACCGGCGGGAGGTGACCTTCAAGCTGCAGCAGTGTTTCCCCGGCGAGTGGTACATCGTCACCGACACCTCGGCGGCGCCCATGGCGCCCATGATGCGCGTCCCGGCGTCGCCCCGGACGGCGCGGCTGACCGCAGCCGGCGCCACCGCCAGGATCCTGGTCTTCGGCAACGGCATCAAGGGCCCGGGGCCCATGGGGTTTCAGCCGTCGGTGGTGGATTCTCTCCCCGGCAACCCGGTGTGGAGCCCCTTCTGGGACCACTTCACCTTCACGTGGGCCGACGGCCGCACCCCGGTGGTGGTGCGGGACCAGAAGCAGCTGCTGGAGCGCGAGAGGGCCGGCGACCTCAGGCGCTGGCCCGGTACCCCGGACACCGGGGGCGAGCTCTTCGTGGTGAACTGTCCCATCCCCATCACGGCTCCTCTGCTGTGGCGGCCCCCGGCGTAGACCGGAAGGCCCCAGGCGCGCAGGACGCGGGAGCGCCGTCCCTCCGGCGGACGCCGACGGCTGCGGGCGGGTGGGGCGCGGAGGGTCCGTTCAGGGGGTTCGGGGCGTGCTCAGCAGTTCGTCGGTGAACGACCGCATCTGGGCCAGGGTGAGCAGTCCCGTGCGGCGGCGCACGATGGTTCCGTCGGTGGCGATGAAGACCGTGGTCGGCATCCCCATGATCTCATGCGCGCGGGCGGGCGGCGCCTGGGGGGACCTGCAGGACGCGCCCGCACGAAGAACAGACCCGCGCCGGGTCTGGCGACAGCAACCAGAACCCGGCGCATGGTCTCAGAAGGTGATCACTGTGAACCCCTCGGCCAGCAACCTCCGCAGGCTGGGGTGGCCGTCGTAGTCTCCCACCAGAGGGATGGCTTGCGCCTGGACCGCTTCCTGGACGCCGTAGGCCGCCGCACAGTGGCGGCAGACACCGTACACGGCGTCGCGGACGGCGGCAAACAGAGGACCGTACCGGTGTCCCGGGGAGGTCAGTTCGCCGATCCAGCGGGTGCCGGCGCCGTCAAAGATGATCCGCACGTCGTCGCCGGTGTCCTGCAGCTCCCTGGCCGCCGTGAGCGCGTTCACCACGCGGCCCAGGTCGCCGCGGGTGTCGGTGCCGGCCAGGACGATCAGGGCCACCCGGTGCACGGACTCTCCTCCTTTCCCCCGCGGCGCCGCCGACGGGCGGGGAATCACTTCCACCATCTCTGAACGGCTTCACACGGTCTGTCAGCGGGCTTACAGTGGAGCCGCGGGCGGAATAGCCGGCGGTCCGGACACGTCATCCTGGGAGGAGGAGGTGGACCGTGGCCAGAACGGTGGTCGTCTACACCCAGCCCGGTTGACTGTTCTGCGGCAAGGTGAAGGAGTTCCTTCGCCAGAAAGGCGTGCCGTTCGTCGAGAAGGACATCAGCCGGGATCCGGCCGCCCTGGACGAGCTGATGGGAAAAGGCTTTGCGGCCACCCCCGTCACCCTCATCGACGGGGAGGCGGTGGTGGGTTTTAACCGGGCGCGGCTGGAAGACCTGCTGGGCCGGTGAGGGAGGCGAGCCTGCCGTGGCGCATTCGCCGGAGGCCCTGCTGCGGATCCTCCGTTCCACCCGCACCATCGCGGTGGTGGGCCTGTCCAACAAACCCGACCGCCCCAGTTACGAGGTGGCCAGTTACCTCAAGGACGCCGGGTACCGGATCATCCCCGTCAACCCCACCGTGACCGAGGTGCTGGGAGAGCGAGCCTATCCCGGCCTGCGGGACGTGTCGGAGCCGGTGGACGTGGTGCTGATCTTCCGGCGCCCCTCGGAGGTGCCGGCTGTGGTGGACGACGCCGTCGCCGTCGGGGCCAAGGTGGTGTGGATGCAGCCCGGGGCCGAGAATGAGGAGGCCGCCGCCCGCGCCCGCGCCGCCGGCCTGGAGGCGGTGGTGGGGGCGTGCATGATGACCGTCCACCGCGCCCTGGCCCGGGCCTGATCGGGAGCGGGGACTGTCCCCGCACCTGTCCCCGGGGACAGTCCCCGATTGCCAGAGGGGACAGTCCCCGCTCCATGTCGGGGGACAGTCCCCCTCTCGGCACGCCCACGGGATTCCGCCTCCGTTCGCTGGGGGGACTGTCCCCATCGCCCCGGGGAGAGTGTCCCCCTCCGGCAGGAGGGGACTGTCCCCATCCGCCGTCGGTGCCTGTCCCCCAGCTGGCCTGCTGCGGTCATGTCCTGTTGACCCCTTGTGGCCGGCTGTGAGAGGCTCGGTGTGAGCTGATGGACCGGGACGAGGTGTACGCCTTCGAGGGGCCGTGGTGGCGGTACCCGCCGATGCGGGACGCGCTGGCGTCCGGGGGGATCATTGCCGCCGCCTGGGCGGTGGGGCACCTGGGGGGATGGCGGGCGGTCGAGGTGCTGCTGTTCGCGCTGGCGGGGGTGGTGGGAGGCCG